>NZ_JAGHFM010000329.1 GCF_017888745.1 Terrisporobacter sp.
CTCCAGCTATACTTATAGTTATTATCTCACTATCTGAAAGTTTGCTATCCTTAATATTGCGTCTATGTCTAATACTTATAGGTATAATCTCATTGTATATATCATCAGCTATTGTAAAAATTAACTATCATAACGAGTTAAGTTTGTATTAAGTTTCACTAATTTCTTCGTAAAAAATTCGCTTAGACCATAGCGCCAACGGCTTTCCCTCATTACTTAAGTAATAAATTTTGAAACTATATTTATACATAGAACAGATAATATATGATTTTCTTACAATCAAAAAGTAGTATTGAAATAATTTTCAATACTACTTTACATTTAAATCAATATATTTAGTTTAACAAAAGTATCCCTAATAATAATACTTATTAAAATTCTATATTTAATTTTTCCTATTATTAAGAACAGTTTATATAATTTTACTTTTTATTTCTATTTAATTTTTTATATCCATAAAACCCTAAAATATCAGCCAATGCCCAGCCTATAGGTATAGAAAACCAAATTCCCCTAGGACCTAAAACTGTACTTGAAAGTAAAAAAGCTAAAATCACTCTAGTACCTAAAGATACTATAGTTAAAATTATAGACATATTAAGATTTCCAATCCCTCTATATAAACCATAAAACATAAATAAAAATCCTATTAATACATAAAAAATCGCCACTATTGATATATATTCTACACCTAAAGATATAACTTCTGTATTATTTTTATTTATAAAAAGTAACATAATATTTTCTGAGAACAATAAAATCAAAGAAGATACTATAATACAAAAAATAATAATAGTTTTTATTGCACTTTTTATACCTTCTAATATTCTTTCATCTTTTTCAGCACCTTTATTTTGTGCCACGTAAGTAGAAAATGCATTCCCAAAATCTTGTACAGGCATATAAGCAAAGGAGTCAATTTTTGCTCCTGCTGCAAAAGCCGCCATAACTGTAGCTCCAAAAGTATTTACTAATCCTTGTACAATTAATATTCCAAAATTCATTATAGATTGCTGAAGTGATGTTAAAATAGAATATTTAGCAACTAATTTAAAGTTCTCTTTTTTTATTTTTATATCTTTAATATTAAATCTTAAAAAAGATAATTTATTATAAACATATATCATAGCTAAAATAGCAGAAACTCCTTGAGCTATAATTGTAGCTAATGCTACTCCTTTTACTCCTAAACCAAATTTTATAACAAATAATAAATCCAGTACTACATTTATTATGGAAGCAATAAGCAAGAAGTATAAAGGTCTTTTAGAATCACCTACTGCTCTAAGCAAGGCTGTTGCTATATTATATATAAATGTAAATACTAATCCATAGAGAATAATAATCAAATAGTTTTTACAGTATAATAATAGTTCTTGTGGCATTTTAAATAATTTAAGTATTAAGTCTATTCCTATGATTGATATAAACATTAATATAATAGTAACTACACCAATAAAAATAATTGATGTAATTGCACTTTCTTTAAATTTATCAAATTCTTTAGCTCCATAAAATTGTGCAAATATAATACCTGCTCCCATAGCAAGGCCTATTATTATGGATGTTATAAATACTATTATTGAAAATGATGAGCCCACAGCTGCCAACGCGTCCGCTCCTATAAATTTTCCAACTACTATAGTATCTACTAGATTATATACTTGTTGAAATATATTCCCTAAAATCATAGGAAAGGCAAACCTAAGTATTAATTTACTAGGATTCCCCTGTGTCATATCTAACATATTTTATCTCCTTCAATCCCCATTATAATTTTATCCTTCAATCAAATTATAACCTTAAAAATTAAAATTGTAATGATATATGTTATAAAATAAAAAATTCGCTTCGCTTAAGCCACTGCGTGGGCGCTCCACTTCATATCGCCAACAACTTCGTCCGTTGATCAAAAAATCTAAGCTTAGAAATAATTAATTTTACTATAAAAATATTTATAATTTTTGTATTATAGGGTATTATGTTAAGGTGCATATTGTAATAAGAAAAGAAATTTATAGGAGGAAAATTATGAACTTTATAACAAAAGAAGAGTTAGAGAATAAGGATTTAGTATCTAAATTTTCTGTGGTAAATGGGAATTTAATATTAGATGATGACTATACATATAAATCTACTTTTGAGATTGGAGATATTGTAGCTCATAAAAATAATCTACAAAAAATAGGTCTTGTCTCTTTTCTAGAAGATGATGAATTAAGTATAAATTGGAGTGATAATACTGAGTCTGTAGAAAAACCTTGTGACTTAATTATTATACCTGCTACTGTAGGATTAGATTTATTAAAAGGCAGTGATATTTTAGGATTATGGGAAAATTTATCTAATGGTAAAAGTGATAGCCTTGATTTAAAATGTATTTATATAGGTGATATAGTAATAAATGAAGTGCCTTTTATTAAAGCTTACAAAAATACTGATACACTAGTGGATAAAAAATTTAAAAGAAGATTTACTCTTTATAGAAAGTTTGGTAATACTCAAATATTTAGAACTAATTTATACACTATTTACAATAATAAAATAGGATTAGATACATCTAGATATGTATACTATTTATTAGAAAACAATGTAATTTATTATTTAGGTATAGATTTAAACAAAGAAGATTTAGGTATTTATTTATTCAATAGATAAAACTAATCTAACTTCAAGTATAAAATTTAAAGGAGGCTACAAAATAAGCCTCCTTTAAATTTTATACTTTTTATATATTTGTTGTTAATTAATTTTGCTAACTTATATATTATTTTTATTGGGCTATTACTAAAAATTATCTTGCTAATTTATATATAGATAATATATCTTCCCACCCTAATCTTTTTAATCCACCAATTTTAATTTCTTCTCCATTGTTAAAATTAGCAGCTTTTTTAGCCATTATTTCTAGTTTACTGTCATCTATTCCTAATTCTTTTAAAGTTACAGGTAGTCCCATTTTTATAAAGAAGTCTTTAAGTCTATCTATTCCTTCTAATACTATACTTTCCTCATCTCTAAAACTTCCTTCAACCCCCATAACATTTACTGCAAATTGTACAAACATTGATAAGTTTGTTTTATAAACATATTTCATCCATGCAATAGTTACTACAGAAAGACCCGATCCATGAGCAACATCATATATGGCACTTAATTCATGCTCTATTTTATGAGAAGCCCAATCTTGCTCTCTTCCAAGTCCTAATAATCCATTATGAGCTATATTACCAGCAAAAGCAACTTCTGCCCATGCATTATAGTTTTTATTATCTTTTTTTAATATAAGACCATTCTTCATAATAGTTTTCAATGTAGCTTCACATAATCCATCAGTCAAGTCAGTATGTAATGTATTAGTAAAATATCTTTCCATTATATGACTCATCATATCGCAAACACCGTTAGCAATTTGATTTTCTGGTAGGCTATAATAAATTTCAGGATTTATGATGCTAAACTCTGGTCTAAGTAATTCTGCACCACAAGATAATTTAAGTTGTTTTTCTTCATTTGTAATAACAGTCCCCGTACTTGATTCACTTCCTGCTGCTGGTATAGTAAGTATAGTTGCCAATGGTAGGGCATTTTTAATTTCTATACCTTTTTCAAAGAAGTCCCAAACATCACCTTCATAATTTACGCCTATGGCTATAGCTTTGGAAGAGTCTATTACACTGCCTCCACCTACAGCTAATATAAAATCAACATTCTCTTCTTTGCAAAGTTTGATTCCTTCACGTACAAGGGATAGTCTAGGATTTGGCTTCACTCCACTAAGTTCTACAAATTCAATTCCATTTGACTTTAGTGACTCTATTACATCATTATAGACTCCATTGTTTTTTATACTTTGACCTCCAAAGTGTAAAAGTACCTTTTTTACATTACCTTTAAGATGTTTTCCCACCTCTTTATGTGTGTCTTTACCAAAGATGATTCTTGTTTTGTTATAATAATTAAAATTTAACATAATTGTGTCCTCCATTAGTTGATATCTATACTTATAAATTGTATTTATTCATATTTTCTAATGTAATAACCTACCCGTCAATAATATTCTAATTTTTGTATGTATTTACTTTACAAAATATATAAAAATATTATATAAATTTTTTTATATCAGAGTATCATAAAACATAAAAATGCATAATATTTAATAAGCTACAATTTATTTATAAGTGGTGGATATTTATTTGATATAAAATTCAACCATAGGCTAACCTGAAAGTAATCACTGTAAAAAATTTTTTTCTTTAAAGCTACTTTCTTAAATAAATAAATTGTAGTTTTCTTTTTTATTAAAAAGAGTATATTAATTTAAACTGTACCTATTTCAATATTTAATATAC
>NZ_JAGHFM010000005.1 GCF_017888745.1 Terrisporobacter sp.
AATATTAAAAAAAATCACTCTGATATAATCAAGAGTGATTTTTTTAATATAGTTAATTAACGAGATATGATATTTTTCAATTGATTCGTCCAAATAGCTCCTTAAACAGATACTGAAATCACAATATATAGATAATTATGACTCCAAAAAGTTTATTAATCCCAAAATTGGGTAAAATTGTACTATATTTTTCAAAAAAATACAAATATTGACAAATTTAAGTATAATGATAATAATATTATTATACTTTAATAATATTAAATAGAAATTATAATTTTGTTTACTAATTTAATCATTAGCAAAGGAGATTCTAGGGATGAAGAGAAAAATATCAAGTGCACTGGCTGCTAGTTTGATTGTAGGTCAAATGCAAGGTATTGCATTTGCTGAAAATACAAGACATTGATGTTAGTAAAGAAAATGTGTCACAATCAACAGAAGCTGCCACAGATAATGGTAATACGGAAAAATCAGATGAAGTAAAAGAAGAAACTTCAACTGAAGATAAAAAAGAAGAGGTTTCTACTGAGGAATCAGTAGAGGAAACGACACAAGAGTCAATAAAAAATCAAACAACAGATAAAAGTACATATAAGCAAACAGGTAAGTTAGAGTTAGACTTAAACTTTTCTATGCCTATAAAATATACAAATAAAGAAACAACAAATATATCAGTAAAGTTAAAAAAGGGAGCAGAGATTATTGAAACTGTTAATCTAGGTTCAGATACAAAAAATGGATCTAATAGCAAAGGTATATCTTATACTTTAGAAGCTCTTAATAGTAAAAGGAAAGTATTAAAAGATGGCGAAAAAGATTTATCATTCTATCACTTAACTTTTGAAAATTTAGACTTAGGAGAGTATTCACTTGAATTATCTGGAGATGGATATTTAACTACAACTGTAGATAACATAGATGTAACAACATACTCAAAGAGAGTGTTACTAGGAACAAGTGATAATACAATTGTTATAGATGATAAGGGTACAGAAGATGAAACTGATGATATAAAAGAATATTACCCAGGAGTATTTTTAGCAGGAAATATTGATGATAAGGGCTTAATAACTCAATCAGATTATGATGAATTAAAAGCTCAAATAAAGAGTATGTCATCTTCAGCAGTTAAGTCAAATACTAAGAAATTTGATTTAAATAGAGATGGAAAAATAGACATAACTGATTTAACTTATGTTCACCAAAATATTGGTAGCAGTGTTAAAGAAAAAGAAATATTTGATACAGATGAAATTATAAATCCTGATAATGTAGATATTAAATTACCTGAATCAATAAAATTAGGTGAAGGTTCAGATATAAAGGATTTATTGAAAGATAATGGATCTACTGTTTCATTAGAAACATCAACGGATGCTCCTGTAAGTGAAGGAAATCCTATATCAATGGAGTTAAATTTAGCAGGAACATCTAGACAAGCTAAAACTATAGAGCAGATAGTTATAAAGGCTCCAAGTGAAAATGCACCAACTAAAGGTGAGATAGTTATACCAGGAGAAGATTTACCATTTAAGTTTACTGAAGAAAATATTAAAAAATCAAGTGAACTAGCTAGAAATGGACAGTCTCAAGATGAAATAGTTGTGGATTTAGGAAAGCAAGTTGCAGTAAGTAAGATAACTATAAATGTAACTGGAAGTAGAGGTAATAAAAACTTAGCAGAAATAAGTAAGGTTGAGTTTTTAAATAATGTTTATAAAGAAATCCCACAACCTAAGATGAATGTACCTGTTATAAATAATTTTACAAGTGCAACAGCAGTTGGTAACGAATTTATGGCATTTGGTTGGGATCATCAAACTAACGTAAGTGGATATGAGTTAAAGGTTGAAGAGTTAGATGATAAAGGGAATGTTAAGTCTACAAGTACTTATAAAACAAGTGAAAACTCATTAAAAATAGAAGGTATAAACGGATACTCTATATATAGAGTAAGTATACAATCACTTTCTGGAGACTGGGAGAGTGGATATAAGGATGATCAAGATGGATATAATGCAGAGACAGTTGGAAGTACTAACTTAGGTAATAACTCAAATGATAAAGATGGAGTACCTGATAACGTAGATACTAACTATAATCCACAAGCATGGAATTCTAAAACAGGTAATTTAGACAGCAAAGCTAGTGGAGAAAATGGAAATAAATTTGGAGCTGATTCTATAATAGAACTTCAAGTTATACCAGAAACTGCTCCAGAAGGTCCAGAAGGAATAACAATAAAAGGTGGATATAGAAAACTTAATGTTAGTTGGAAGAGTCATAAAAAAGCTAAAGACTACGACTTATACTATAGAAAAGTTGGTGGCGACGGTGCTTGGATAAAGGCACATGATCCTAATAATCCTAAGTATGTAGATACTAACCCTAACAATGATATACCAGATGGTGTAGCAAATTTAAAACCAGAAGAAAAGACTGATAAAGACGAATTAATAAGAGCTACAACATATGAAATAACAGGATTAGAAGATGAAGCTACTTATGAAATAAAAATGACAGCTACTAACCATCATGGTACAGGCGGGTTATCTCAAACTTATTTAGGAGCTACAACTAAGTTGACACCACCAGTTACGCATAATTATAAGCTTATAAATAGGCCTAATGGTGTAAATGAAAAAACACAAAATATAGTAAGCGTAGAATATCCAAAAGGAACTGCAACTGATGAAGATGCTGTTGTAGATAATGATTATACTACTGTATGGGAGTATAACGATTGGGATCTTGGTGGAAATGGACCTATTGTAACATTTAACAAAGAATATACAATAAAAGAATTAAAAGTAATAAGAAGATTAGATAAACATGAAGTTACTTATCAAACATCAGTACAGTATTTTAATGATACTACAGAGAAATGGGAAACTGTAGGATCAAGTGGAAGAGAAACTGATGATAAAAAAGTTGTAAATATAACATTAGATAAGCCTATTACAACTAAGAAGATTAGAGTAGCTGTATCAGTTTATCCACAGTATGGAAGATATATGAGTATATCTGAGATGAAGTTCTATGAGTATGATAGTTTAGAAGATGATGTAGATAGCTTATTTAAAGATGAGTTAATGTTAGAGTTAAGCGATGATGTTACTCAAGAAAAGGTAGATGAACTTACAAAAAGAGCTAAAACAATAGATGCAGTAAGTATGGAATATCATCCTAATCAAACTCAAATATTATCTGACTTAAAAAGAGCACAAGATTTACTAGAGGATGTTAAATTAAATGATAAGATAATAGATCTTGACTCTGAAATAAGAAATACTAAAAATACAATTGGTCAATCTAATAATTATCAAGCTTTAGGTGTAGCTGTAAAACCAGGTGACAAAATTAATATATACATAGGATCCAAAAATAAAAATTCTAAATTTAATCTTGCAATAACTCAGCACTATGCTGAAAGTGGAACGGCTGTACAAACTTATAGCCAACAGTTAAGTGTAGGTAAAAATGAAATAACTATACCAGAATCAGCATTTGATATGGATTATGAAAAGGGTGGAAACTTATACCTAAGCTTTGCTAGCGATTATAATGATAACCAAAAAGTACAAGTTCGTGTAAGTGGTGGAACAGAAATACCTCACTTAAACTTAAATAATTTAAATGTAAATGATGTTACAATTGATGCAGATAAAGAAGCTGAAATGAAAGAAGCTATAAGAACTTATATAAGACAATTGAAAACATATGTAAGTACTTTACCAGATAGATATCCAAAGACAGGAGATAAGATAAATAATATTTACACATATGATCCAGAGACTTCTATTTTAAATAGTACAGAAATAGAAGGAGATAGAATAACACTTTCTCTTGCAGCAGATCAAGTACTTAAGGGTATAACAGAAGGATTATCTACTGAAGAAGAGCAAGTAAATAGATTATATGATACTATGCTTGCTTGGGAGCAATTAATGAAGGTGTCTTATGTACAACAAGGATTACTTGAGTCACCAATTGACTTTGATGGAGATGGTAAAATAACTAATAAAGCTTTAGAACAGCTTAACGGAAAAAGTGAGCAAACATTCTTTAACGAGAATAAAGCACCTAAAAACCGTATAAATATTAAATACCAAAGAATGTTTACAGGAGCATTTATGTATGCAAGTGGTCATCATGTAGGTATAGGATATGGTTCAGTAGCAGGTATGATGAAAGGTGTGCCATTTAAGTTTGATGATAATGGAAACTTAGTAAATAAGGATAACGGAAGTTTATTTGGATGGGGTATTAACCATGAAATAGGACATGTTCATGATGTAAATGGTTTAACTTATGCAGAAGTTACAAATAACATACTAGCACTTATAACTCAAACATTTAATGATGAAGATGAATCTAGAGTAGAAGATAGATATGATGATGTATATAAGAAAGTTACATCAGGAAGTGTAGGGCTTGCTCCAGGATCTACTAGACTAGTAATGTTCTGGCAGCTACATTTAGCTTATGATAATGATAATACTTATAAGATGTTAGAATTAAATACTGATAAAGATTTAAGTAATGATACATTCTATGCTAAGTTATATAGAACTACTAGAGAAAAGGGAATAGCTGAGAAAGAAGATGGATATGACCAAACAGCTCAAACATTTATAATGAGAGCTTCAGATGTAGTAGGAAAAGATTTAAGAGAATTCTTTGAAAAGTGGGGAATAGTTGCTAGTCCTAAGACAGATGCATACTTAGACAAACAAGGCTATCCAAAAGAAGATAAGGCAATTTATTACTTAAATGATAACGCTAGAAGAAAGAGATTAGAAGCTAATAAAAATAACAATGAAAGCTCTATAGTTATGGCTAAGGATACTAAAGTGAAAGCTTCATTTGGATTAGATAAAGATGGAAAGCAAATAACTGATAAGACTTACTTAAACCAAAAAGAAGTGCCACTTAAGTTAAGCACAGATAAGGATCAAGATAAGATACTTGGATATGAAATAATAAAACTAGAAGCTACTTCACAAGGAGTTAAAGAGGTTCCAACAGGATTTGTTGAAAGAAATCAAGATGGAAGTGAAACTGAATATGTAGATGTTATAGATGCAATAAATAATAGAACATTTGGATATAAGGTTAGAGCATATGACTATAGCCTAAATGTAACTGAAGAAACAGAAATAGGTACTGTAAAAGTAAGTCATGATGGAAGCATAGCTAAATCTGATTGGAAGTTTGATACTAACACAAGAAGTACGGAAGATGTTGCTGATGAAAATACAGGACACGGACAAGTTGAGAATGGATCAATCAACAAGATAAAAGATAATAATAAATCTACAGTATACAATGCATCAAAAGCTACTAATGATAAAGGGCAAGCAGTAGATAAAGCAGATCCATATGTAACAGTTGAAATGGATAGAAGTAAGTCTGTAGTTGGGCTTAAGTATACTCCAGGAACTACGTCTAAGAAGAAGTTCTCATTAAAGAATTTATTTAGCAAGAATAAAGAAGTTACTTATTCTCCAATAAGTAAGTATGAAGTTTATGTAAGTGAAGATGGAAATAATTGGACAAAGGCTCACTCAGGTACATTTGATACTACTAGAGAGAACACAATTTACTTCAATGAAAAAGGAGATAGCGGTAATAGTCAATTATGGTCATATAATGCTAAATATGTTAAGTTAATTGCTAAGGGCGCGTCTACTATATCTATAGCAGAGCTTGATATACTAGGACCTCAAGGCGATAACATAGAAATCGGAATGGACAACAATGACCAAGTTTACAAAAATGGAGTAGGTAGATTAAAAGAAGATTACGAATATGCATCAGGACAAGTTATACCAAAAGGTTCTATATTAGTAATGGGTGAATATAAAGGAGATCCTGCATTTAACGTACCTTTAGTATTAAATGAAAAGAATGAAAACTTTGCACGTAGTGCAAGTGTAATATTATTAGCTAACTTACGAGAAGATGCTGAGTTAGGTGAAGTTGCAGAGGGGAACTGGATATACTGGATAACACCAGATGAACAAGCTCAAGAAGGCAATATAGAAGGAAATAAGGTAAAAGCTGAGCTATATAGATTTAATAAGCTAGATGGAAACACACCAGTTGGTCAAAGATTAGTAAGTGATACTTTCTTAGTAGATATAGATATAAATAACTTACCAATAATAGATTTAAATAGCTATAAAACAAGAGGATTAAATTCTTCTTATGACAAAGTTGTAACGATAAATAGTGAAATATTAAAAAAGGCATCGGAAAATAGATAATAAATAAAAAATGAGAGACTATCTCTTTTGAGATAGTCTCTTGATAAACAGAAAGGAATAAGCTCATGAGAAAATTGAAACCATCAGTAAAAGCTGCAATAGCATCTACTTTGGTATTAACATCAACTGCAGCTATTGCTTACGCAGTTCCTGGAATGCTTAATGAAAAAAATACCGATATAGGAAACAAATTAAAGTTAGATGTTCAAAGAGTTGATAATGATACAGTAAAGGTTGCTATAGATAATATAAAAGATATACCTAAGTCTCTTCAATTTAGTATAAAGTTAGAGGGAGCACAACTAAAAGACGGAGAGAATAGTATAAAAGATTTAGTTGAAAAAGAAGTTCAAACAAGATTAAAGAACAATCAATACTCAGGTAAAACTAATAGCATACTAACAGATTATACTTATAATAAAGATAAAAACACTATAGATGTATTAATAACATCTGGGGATTCATTGCCTAAAGTATCTAATAAAGTAGAAATATTTGAATTAGATGTTAAGAAAACTTCAGGAAATAACTCTGAAACATACAAGGTACTTCCAAATAAGGAGAATGAATATAAGTATGTAAGTAATACAAATAAAGAGTATAGTGGTCTAGGTGTAGCACATGATAATAAAGATATAACTATGGCTTCTGTACCAACAATAACATTAAGAGAGCAGTCTATAAGTATAGTTGAAAATGAAGTTCTAACTACTAAAAAGTTAACAGAAGAACTAGGTATAGAATTAAACGATGAAGATAATACACCAGATTTAGAATTAGAAATTCTAGAAAATGGTAAAAAAGTGGAAGAATTTAAGAAAAATACACCAGGTATATATGAGTTAGAGCTTAAAGCAGTTAATAAGAAGACTAATCTAAAATCTGAGGCTATGAAAATACAAGTAAATGTAGTCTTAGAAAATATAACAGAGCCTCCAACTATAACTAAGGATGGAAAAGAGTTAGAAAATATTATTCTAGATGGAGGAAGTGTATTTAATCCACTTGAAAATGTTAAAGCGGTAGACAAAAAAGGAAGAGAAGTTAAGGTTTCTGTTAAATCAGATAAAAATCTTAACTTAGATCCAGATAAAGATACTACTTACAAATTAACATATACAGCTGCTGATATTTATGGAAACAAGGCTGAAAAAGTAATAACATTAATAGTATCTGCAAATCAAGTACCTGTTATATCTGGTGTTAAAGATCATACTATAAAAGTAGGAGATAGTTTTAATCCAAAAGACGGTGTTACTGTAAAGGATGATAAAGATAGTAATATAGAATTAAAGGTTGAAAGTGATGTAAACACTAATATACCTGGAACATATAAAGTTTCATACAGTGCAACAGATAGCGGTGGAAAAACTTCTAGAGCTCAAAGTACAGTAAAGGTAAACCCAAAAACAGGTACAATAAATAAAGCACCAGTAATTACAGCAAGTGACAAAACTATAAAAGTAGGAGATAAGTTTAATGCACTAGAAGGTGTAACAGCACATGATGAAGAGGATAAGGATTTAACAAAATCAATAAAGGTTGCAAAGAATGAAGTAGATACTTCTAAGCCAGGAACTTATAAAGTAGTATATGAAGTAACTGATAGTGATGGAGCAAGAGCAACTAAGGAAATAACTGTAACAGTTAAATCTGATATTGTTTTAGCTGATAGTATAACTATAAACAATAAATCTGATAACAAAGTTTATATAGGTGGATCAAAAACTATAACTGCATCTGTAAATGAAAGTGCAGATTTAAAGGATATAGATTGGAAAATAAGTGATTCATCAATAGCAGAATTAAGAATTATTGGGAATGAAGCAAGAATAGTTGCTAAAGCTAAAGGAGAAGTAACTTTAACAGCATTAACTACAGACGGAAGTAATAAGTCTGATACTATGACTATTAATGTATTAAACTTTGAGGAAGATAATGAAGTACCATCATATGTAAAAGATGTAATAGATACTGACGTATTAACTCCAATGTCTGGATCAGGAGCAGAAGAATCTCCATTAGAGTTTGAAGTAAAAGATGTAACTGTGAACAAGTTAGATAAATTCTTAGATAATTTAGAATCATTAGACTATAAAGTACTTTCTATTAGTGAAGATGATAACTTTACTATTTATAAGATAAAGGTAGTGAATAAATCTGGATTATTTAGATTATTTAAATCTACAGAAGATACTTACATAAACATAAAAGTAAGTAAGTCTTTAGATAATGCTGATGAAATAAATGATAGATTATCTAAATTATCAGATAATGAAACTCAAAAACCAGAAAATAACAAACCAACTATATCTATAGATGGACTAAATACTAATATAATGGTAGGAGATAAGTTTGATCCATTAGCTGGAATATCGGCATATGATAAAGAAGATGGAGATTTAACAGGATCTATAAATGTATCAGGAAAGGTAGACACAACAAAACCTGGCACATACACATTAAAGTATACGGTAAAAGATTCACAAGGTGAGGAAACTTCAATTACAGTAGATATAATAGTATCTGAAAAAACAGAAACAAATGAAGTTACTAAAGGTGAAAAGCCAGTAATAAAGGTGACAAGTTCAGTAGATACTATAACAGTAGGAGATAAGTTTGATCCATTATCTGGAGTATCAGCATATGATAAAGAAGATGGAGACTTAACTGGCTCTATAAAGATATCAGGAAGTATAGACACATCAAAAGCTGGAAAATATAAATTAACTTATACAGTAGAAGATAAAGATGGAAACATATATACACTTGTAAGAACAATAACTGTAGTAGAAAAAACAACTTCTAAAGAAGAGAATGAAGGAAGTGTATCAACTCCTCAGACTGGAGATGCTGGAATTATAGTATATCTTGGAATAGCATTAGCAGCAGTTGGTGGATTAGTACTAAACAAGAAAAGAAAGAAATAGATAATAAATAAAAAATTATTCAATTTATAATATATATAAAAGACTATCTAAAAGTATAAATTGTTATTTAAGCATATAACAATTGCATATTTTGAAGATAGTCTTTTTATATGATAACTAAAAACTGATAAATATATTTATCAGTTTCATAAGCCATATTAATAATAAATAAATTTTAACATTATAGACCGCAACTCTTATTTTAAGAATTTTTATATAATTTATATTTGGTTATGTTTTCTATGTATTTGCAAAATTATTCATATGTCTAATAATACTAGTATACTAAGATAAATAATATTGTTGTTTGGATACTTAATCTTAGAGCGTTTATTCATATTCTTTCTGATTATAAAATACTTTAAATGACTAGATTATTTATGTTTTTTTACTTCATTGTAATACTCTTTTGGTGTAATACCGAATTCTTTTTTAAATGCACGGAATAAATTATTATAACTTCCTATTCCACAAATTTGTGAAATATCTGTTAAAGAATATTCCTCCTCTATAAGCCTTTTACACAAATCTAATTTAGTTTTTACTATATAACGGTGTAATGTCAGCCCTGTAGCCTTTTTGAATTCTCTTGATATATGAAATTTACTAATATAAAATTCTTTTTCAAGATGATCAAGGGAAATTTCTTCTGTAATGTGGTTGTTAATATATGAAAAAATATCATCGATTAAAAATGGTTTACTTTTTTTCGCTTTTTGCTTTGGGTCTGCATATATACATGACCTGAGTATTAGAACTAGAACTATTGACAATGTATTTTTAATATACAGATTATCAGCAAATTGATAATTTTCATCTTTTATGTATACAAGCTTTTTTAATATATTTTTTATTAACATACTAGTTTCTGTATTTGCATCTATTACTGAACATTCAAAAGGTACAGTATTAAAACTTTTAACTAAATCTATTTCTTCATCTGATAATTTATTTAGTAATTCTATAGTAATGGCTAGTTCATATATTACAAGAGATTGCTTTGATTTTGATTCTATATCAATAATATTATTAGGACTTATTAAAATAATATTATCAGTACTACATATTTGATATTTGTTCTCTAGTTTTACATAACAATTACCTGACAATATAAATAATATTTTATAATATTTATTTGATTTAATTCTTTTAGTTTTTATATTGTCAAATTTAATTTCACTTACAAAATAATCTTTTTTATCAAGCATTAATTCCCACCCTTTTTTATATTTTAGTTAAAATATCAATTTTTGTTAATATTGTATCAATATATGAATATAATTTTATTTTACAATATGACATAATAGAATTACAGATAAATCTTATAACTTTATTAAATTTATTTGTGATAATTTTATTTAACTATCATTAAGGAGGCAACTTATGCAAAGGTTTTCGATGAAAGATAAGATAGGATATACTTTGGGTGATTTGGGGTGTTGTTGTACTGAACAGTTTAGAGCTATGTTCTTAACAGTATTTTATACATTAGTTTTGAAGGTTAATCCTATCCATGTAGGTACAATAATGTTAATAACAAAATTCTGGGATGCTATTAACGATCCTATAATTGGAGCTATTATAGAGTCTCGTAAAGCAAAACCTGGTAAAAAATTTATACCTTGGATTCGTGCATTTTCTATACCGTGTGCAATATTAATGTGTATCGGATTTGTAAACGTTTCCAATTTAGATTATGGTTTAAGATTAGCTTATATTTTAATTACTTATGTTTTATATGAAGCTATGTATACTTGTGTAAACGTTCCATTTGGATCATTATCAAGTGTTATGACAGACGATGTTAACCATCGTACAGATTTATCAAGATATAGAAGTTTAGGTGGAACTATTTTTATGACTGTCATAGTTATCGTTGGACCACTATTCTTATACAAAGATAATGTACCTGTTCCTTCAAACTTTTTACTATTAGCTATTATTTGTGCTTGTGTAAGCGTTTTCTGTTTACAGGTTACATCTGTATGGTGTAAAGAACGTGTTGAGTTACCTCATATAGAAAATGAAAAATTTAATTACTTTGAAGTATTAAAAAATATTTTAAAAAATAGAGCTTTATTTGGAGTTATAATTGCTAGCTTAGTTGGTATGATATCAGCTAGTGTTGTTAATGGATTAAATACTTATTTATTTAAAGATTATTTTGGTAATGTACAAATAATGGCTGTTTCAGGAATGTTGAGTACAGTTTATTCAATAATTACATTTGTTGGTACTAAATTTGTTGCTAATAAATTTGGTAAAAAAGAATGGTGTATGTATGGTGCTGGTTTTGCTGCAATAGTATACGGAATTTTATTCTTCTTCCCAATAGATAATCCAATGATGTTTATAGTAATCAATGGTGTTTGTTATATAGGAGCTTCTGGCTTTCAAATATTAATTTGGGCTATGGTAAATGATTCAATAGATTATCAAGAGTTACAAACTGGAACTCGTAATGAAAGTATGATTTACTCTACATATTCATTTTTTAGAAAGCTTGCTGCTGC
>NZ_JAGHFM010000330.1 GCF_017888745.1 Terrisporobacter sp.
AAGTTAGCTCTTAATCCTTCTACTACTTCTTCATCTATTCCTTGAGCAACACCTATTCTGTGCTCATCTGCCCATTTTAATTCTCCAGTCATTTCTTCGAACTTATCAGCCCCTACTTTACATACTGGACATACTTCTGGAGCAGTTTCTCCTTCAAATATATAGCCACATACTGTACATACGAATTTTTTCATTTTTATTTTCCTCCAAATTTATTTATACTATTTTTTAAGTCTTATAATCATTTTTTTAATATTAATTATTCATGATGTTATATATATACCCACCACCATATACTCTAAACAATTTTTTAAATTTTTATTGTAACTTTAAAATTTTCTTAATTAATCATATATGTCTGAAAATTCTATCTTACATTTTTCTATATTGCAGTCTCTATTACCTAAATTACAATTATCATTATAATTAAATTCCATAGTTCTTATAGGTAATGTAACTATAAATTCCGCTCCTTCCCCTAACTTACTTTCAACTGTTATATGACCATTATGCAACTCTACTAGATATTGAACAAGAGATAATCCTATTCCACTACCTTCATTTTTTTTAGTAAGATCTGAGTTTACTTGTCCAAATCTATCAAATATTATATCTAATTTATCTTTAGGTATACCAATGCCATTATCCTTCACTGAAATAAATACATTATTTACATCTCTACTAACCTTAACTATGATTTCACCACTAATTGGTGAGGTATACTTTATTTCATTAGAAAGTAAGTTTAATATTACCCTTTCTATTGCATCTGGATCACATGCTGTAATTATTACTTCTTCTTCTGTGTCAAAAATAAGATTTATATCCTTACTTTCTACATATTGAACAACTGATATAGTTATTTCTTCTATTATATTTACAATATTATTATTTGATAAAGATATATTATAATAACCTATGTCCATTTTACTTATATCAATTACGTTATTAACAAGTCTTAATAATCTATATGAATTTTGCCTAATTCCTTTTATATGCCTTTGTAAAATTTCTATCGAAATATTTCCATTATCAATGTTTTTTTGCATTATTTGCATAGTTCCTAGAATTATATTTAGAGGTGTTTTAAACTCATGAGATATATTGGCAAAGAATTCATTTTTTACTGATTCTAATTTTACTTTTTCTTCTAAATTTTTTTTACGTTCTTCATCTGCTATCCTTTTGGTTATATCTTTACCACTTGCTATAAAAACATTGGACTTTTCAGAATACCTTATGCTCCAATCTATCCACTTCAAATCACCATCTTTACATAAATGTCTAATGGTTATGCTGTATTTCTTATTTTTTATAATATCATTATTATTTGGTAACGAAAGTATCAATTGGTTTATTTTATTAACATCTTCAGGATAAATACACTCCATAAAATTATTATTAATTAGTTGCTTTAATTCCCATCCTAAAATCTCTTTCCAATTGGAGTTAATTTTAATTAAATCACCATTTAAATCAAAAACTGTAAACATATCCGCTGATGATTCTAAATAATCCTCTAGTTCATTTTCTACTTTTATTCTTTTTTCAATTTCTATTCTCATATCTTGATTTAGCTTATAGTTCCTAATAATAATACCTATCATATTACGAATATATGTTATAAAATCATTGGAAATATTATTATTATCACACTTAAATTTATATGCTATATTTAAACATCCAATAAATTCATCATCCATAGCAATTTTATAGCATTCTAGATGTTGAATATTATGTTCATCTAAAAAGTCATATATTGTTCTAATTTGAGGCTTATTTATTTTTTCCCTTTTTTCACATTTGTCAAATATTAAATCTCCGTACATAATTTCTTCTAGCGTACTTTTGTCTATATAATTTTTCATTTCATTAATTTCAAAGTATCCACCTTTTTCTATATAAATAAATGGATCTAATAACTGACTTACTTTGTTATATAAAAAAATAGATACATAGTTTGATTTCGTGTAATCCATTATATCTTTGCATATGTCATTAAGTATAGACTTTACACTTTCATAATTTTTTAAGTCCTTTAAATTGCTCATTTTTTTGTATATACTTATTTCATCCATGATATTCCCCCAAATATCTAATTTTATCAATTTTTATATAATTAAGTTTACATATTTAATTTAATATATAAAAATTATACTTCCAATATATAAGACCTTTAAAATCAATTATTCTACACTAGGCTTTAAATTACCTTTTTTATGTTGATTTTTATATATTATTTTGTATACACATAATAAATTTATAGCATATTTATTAATACATGCCAGGAACACATCATTTAATTACTTCTCATTTAATTAATTTCTTTATATCTAAAAATAGTTAAATTATTAAATCTAAAAAATAAAACCTTTTAAAACATTACTTTAAAAGGTTTTTATTTTATATTATTAATCTGCAGATGTTGGTATGTACATTCTTACTTTTGCTGCAAACTCATTCATATTCATTGATTGAAGTACTATCTTTCCAGGACCAGTTAATTTAGTTAAAAATAATCCTTCCCCACCAAATAATATATTACTAAATCCCTTTACTGTTTCTATTTCATAAGATACACTTCTTTCAAAACAAACAAGGTTTCCTGTATCAATTTTAATAACTTCACCAGGTCCTAAATCCATTTGAATTGCATCTCCATCAACTTCTAAAAATGCAATACCACTACCTTTTAATTCTTGTAGTATAAATCCTTCTCCACCAAAAAATCCTGTGCCTAACTTTTTATTAAAAATTGTTTTAAGCTCCACTGAAGATTCTGCTGCTAAAAAAGATCCTTTCTGTATTATAAAATTGCCTTGGCATGTGTCTATAGGAATTATACTCCCTGGAACTGTTGAGGCAAATGCTATTTTAGCATCTCTAGTTGCAGAATATGTAGCCATAAGCAATGACTCACCAGCAAACATTCTACCTATACCTTTTAATAGTCCTCCCCTTGTATTAGTCTCCATATTTATTCCCTCAGTTTGCCAAAACATAGCTCCAGATTGAGTAAAGACAGATTCTCCTGTTGTAAGGGATACTTCAACACTTGGTACCACATTTCCTCGTATTTCGTAATTCATTTATATTCCTCCTAATTAACTTTATTTTAAGATGTTTGACTTTTAATAACATTATAACAATATATCTAAGAAATTCTAAAGTTATTTAATTTACATTTCTTTAATTTTTTATGTATTTAATACTAAAATTATTATGCTTATAACTATAACATAAAAAATTTTATACTAATCCATATGTAATTTAAAACTAATTTCACAAATTATATCTATCATACACTCTACTAAAAGTAGATTGAAACATTATTTAATATAGTATATTCTTAATACATGGAGGTGAACGATATGGATTGTAGTAAAGTAGGTAAATTAATATTGCACCTACGTAAAGAAAAAAATATGACTCAAAAAGAGGTAGCAGATAAATTAAATATAAGTGATAAAACAATATCTAAGTGGGAAAGAGGTCTAGGTTATCCTGATATCTCTCTTCTATCTAAGCTTTCTAATATATTTGATATAAATATTGAAAAAATTTTAATAGGTGACTTACAACCAAATGAGGTTGATGGAGGTAATATGAAAAGAATTAAATTTTACGTATGCCCAAACTGTGGCAATATAACAACTTGTACTGGACAAGCTGAAATTTCTTGTTGTGGGAGAAGATTAAAACCTGAGATTCATAAATTAGTAGATGATAACCATAAAATTACTGTTGAAGAAATAGAAAATGATTATTATGTAACTATAGATCATGAAATGACAAAAGAACATTATATTTCTTTCGTTGCTTACGTAACATATGATAGAGTTCTTATAGTAAAACTTTATCCAGAGCAAAATCCTTCAGTAAGATTCCCAAGGCTATCTAAAGGGAAATTATATATATTCTGTAACCAAGATGGACTGATAATGAAATAAAACTTTCCTACACCTAGTCAATGATTTCGTCCATTGATAGAAATCTATTATTAAGATAAAAAAATAAGCACACCTAATGGTTGTGCTTATTTTTAATATTTATACTAATTTACCTTTATAGTACGGAATTCCTCCATTCAAATTATAAACTTTAGAAAATCCATTTTTAATCAAAATATCTGAAGCCCTTTTACTTCTAATACCAGATCCACAATATACAATTATTTTATACTGTCTATAATAATTCAAAGTTGACATATTATACTGAAGATCATCTACAGGTATATTTATAGCATTAGGTATATGTTCACTCATAAATTCTTCTGGGCTTCTTACATCTAATATTAAAATATTATTATTTGTTTTTATCATCATTTCGGCTTGAGCTCCACTTATATTCTTATATGCTCTACCTCTAGATAATTCTGATAAAACTTTCATACTATCAGCCTCTTTTAAGATTTATCTTCTAAGATATTATATGAGCCACGGAATTTTTTGTTACAAAATTCGATGAATTAACTGTTTTTATAATGTTTTTTCTAATTTACCTTTATTTATATCATGTTTCAAGGATTTATCCACAACTACAGAAATAGCCATAGTTCCATTTACATTTAACATTGTACGAGCCATATCTAAAATAGGGTCTATAGCTATTACAGCTCCGACTAGTGGGAAATATTCACCAAGTCCAATTCCTGATATAACAACAGATACCGCCATAGTTGCAGTTCCTGGTATACCGGCTATACCTAGAGAACTTATTGTTATTACTATTATTAACATAGAATAAAATGTAAAGTTCATATCTATATTTGCCATATTTGCAAGCATAACACTTACTAACGCTGGATATATTCCAGCACATCCGTTCATCCCCATATTAGAACCTAAACTCGTTACAAAGCTTGCTGTCCCAGAATCCACATTCATTTTATCCGTTAAACATTCTACTGTAACCGGTAAAGTTCCTAAACTAGAACGAGATGTAAATGCAAGTATTAATGCTCTTGATACATTTTTAAGATAAGTTATAGGATTTACTCCAGTTAAAGAAACTATTATTAAATGTATGATAAACATAACAGCAACACTTAAGTATAAAGCTAGTATAAAATCAACAACATCTAATAATGATTTAATCCCTCTACTTGCAATAGTGCTTGCCATAAGTGGAATTATAGCATAAGGCATCATCTTAATTACTGTTATTGCAACTGAAACTATTATTTTATAAAAAGCTTCAACTAAATCTATAAATGGTTTTACTATCTCTAAATATTTCTTCTTAAGTCTTCTAATTGCCAGTCCTATAAATGTAGCAAATATTACAACCGCCACTGTATTTCCATCAGCCATAGCTTTTATTGGATTAGATGGTAATAATCCTCTTATAGTGTCTGGTAAAGATGTTATTTCTCTAATCTGTTCGCTAGAGTTTACAACTTCTACATTAGCACCTAGATTAAATATTGTCCCAATTACTATTCCTATAGTAGCTGCCAAAGCAGTCGTTACAAAAAACATTCCCATAGATTTAAATGTTAGTTTACCTAAGTTATCTTCTTTCATATTCATTATAACTCTTATTATTGATACTAATACCAGTGGCATTACTATCATTTTTAATAAGTCCATAAATCCATTTCCAAATAGACCATACCAAGAACTAATTTCTTTAATCCATGAAATTTCTGACGGATCACTTGGAAACTTAGCTATAACTTGAATTATTATTCCAAGCCCTAAACCTAAAAATATTGATATAATCATCAAATTTGTAAATTTTACTTTTCTTTTTAGTTTATTTACTGCTACAAATAATCCTACTAATAAAGCAATCATAATTATAGTATGTATATTTGTTACCATTAAAAATTGTGAAAAAAATGTATTACTCATATGTCCTCCTTGATGTAAATATATATAATTATTCTCTACTATCAAAATGATAATAGAATTATACCATTATCATTTTGATAATACAAGAATTTTTCATAAAAAAATTCTCTTTGCTCATATTGCCAATCTCTTCGTCCGTTGCTCAAATAACAAAGTTGAAAATTATATATTATCTCCAAAACAGATAATATATAATTTTCTTACAATAAAAAACTCATCCTATCATGAAAACTATGAATAGATGAGCCTTTAACATATATCTAACTTTTCTTAATAAAATCTACACCACATTTAGGACAATGGATAGATATTTTACCCTTACCTCTAGGTACCCTTACCTTTTGCTTACATGATGGACATTTATAAAAACGAAATTCTTTTCTTTGTGATTTTTCTTTATTATTTTTATCTAGATATACTTTTATCTTATTAGAGTATTCCAAGTAAGCTATTTTCTCTGAATATCTTTTGCTATAATTTTTAGAAAACATGCGATAATACATAAAAACTAATAAAATTATACTAAAATAATAAAATAAATCACTTAAAAAACTTGATCCTCTTACAAATAAAGATAATATTAAATTTATAAATACTAACTTTACTAAAAATTGATTTAGTTCATCATTACCATATCTTCCATACATAAATTTCATTATTTTTTCTTTCATTATTAATCTCCCTTAAGATAAGTTATCTTGTGTAAAAAAGTTTATCACATATTAATATAATAAACAACTAATTTAAATACTTATACTTTCTATAACAAATTTCATTCTCATTTGATAACACCAATTGAGAATATATGATTGACAAAAACAACTTTAAGCCTTATTATATAATTATCAATTGATAATGTATAAGTATATAGGAGGTTTTATTTTGAAAAATAGATATAAAGAAGCAACCAAAGTTACATTAATATCAATTATGTGGAATGTAATTTTAACTATAATAAAAATCATTACAGGTATAGTAGGTAAATCAAATGCTATGATAGCAGATGGACTTCATTCTGCATCTGATATTATAAGTTCCTTAGGTGTCTTAATTGGAAATAAAGTTGCTAAAACTCCAAATGACAAGGAGCATAATTATGGACATGAAAAAGCAGAAACATTGGTATCTTTTTTATTATCCATACTTTTAATATTTGTAGCGCTTAAAATTGGATTTGGAGGTATAAAGTCACTATTTAATTTAGACTCAGTTCAAACTCCTACTATTCTTCCATTGCTAATATCTGTTATTTCCATAGGAATTAAGGAATATCAGTATAGAATAACAATCAAAGTTGCTGAAAGTATTAATTCCCCTTCTTTAAGGGCTGATGCTTGGCATCACAGATCTGATGCCTTATCATCTGTAGCTGCTTTTCTAGGTATAGGCGGTTCTCTGCTTGGATTTAAAGCATTAGATCCTATTGCAACAGTTATAGTTGGTTTCTTTGTTGTAAAGGTTGGAATTGACATACTAAAAGATTCAACAAATGAATTGATGGACTACTCTATAGACGAAAAAGATGAATGGGAAATTCTAGATGTTGCTAAACAAACAACAGGTGTATTAAATATAGGGCAACTTAGAACTAGAAAACATGGATCTATGGCATATGTAGACTTAACTATATGTGTAGATAAAAACTTAAGTGTTCTAGAAGGTCATGAAATTGCAAATAATTTAGAGATTTCAATTTTAAAAAATATCCAAATAGTAAAAGGTATAACCGTACATGTAGAACCTTGTATGAATTGTAAAGAAAATAAATGCTTAATATAATAAAAAGAGGGCTTTGCCCCTCTTTTTATTATATTAAATATCTATCTATATAAAGTAAACTACATTGTCTATCTCATCTAATTCATCTTCATTAATTTTTCTTTGCTTTATTCTAGCTGGAATACCAACTGCTGTTGAATATTCTGGCATATCGCTTATAACTACCGAGTTAGCTCCTATTTTGCTATGACTTCCAATATTTACAGGCCCTAAAATTTTAGCTCCAGAACCTACTACAATATCATTACCTAAAGTAGGATGTCTCTTAAACTCTTTTTCATTCCCTGTTGCTCCTATGGTAGCACCTTGATATATAGTTACTCTATCACCAATTATAGATGTTTCACCTATTACTACTCCCATACCATGATCTATTAAAATACCATATCCTATTTTAGCCCCAGGGTGAATTTCTATACCAGTTATAAACCTTCCAAATTGAGATAATAATCTTGCAAAGAAAAATATTTTATGCTTATAGAAAAAATGAGATATTCTATATATTAAAAGCGCATGAACTGATGGATAAAGTAAAAATACTTCTATTTTATTTCTTGCAGCTGGATCATTATCCATTATATATTTTAAGTCTTCATTTATATATTTAAACATTTTCTTTCACCTTCTAGAATATGCTCATGGACATATATTTTTCTATTCCATCAGGTGCAATAGTAGCTATTTTTTTATTCGGATATTTTTTTGATAATTCTATAGCTCCAAAAATATTAGCTCCTGATGATATTCCCACTAGTATTCCAAGTTTATTAGCAATTAATTTAACTGCTTCAAAAGCCTCTTCATCGCTAACTGTTAAAACTTCATCTACTATTTTTTCATTATAGTTTTTAGGTATAAAATTAGCACCTATTCCTTGAATTTTATGAGGTCCCGCTTTACTTTCAGTAATTAATGGTGATGATTTTGGTTCTATACCTATTACCTTCACATTATTATTTTTTTCCTTTAAAAATCTTCCTATACCACTTATAGTTCCACCTGAACCAATGCCAGCTATAATCATATCTACATCTGGTATTTCATTATATATTTCCGGGCCAGTTTTTTCATAATGAATTCTAGGATTATCTTCATTTTCAAATTGACCTAAATTTATATAATTTTTATTATTTCTTAATAACTCTTCTAACTTTTCTATAGAACCGTTCATACCCTTAGATCCTTCAGTTAAAATTAACTCTGCTCCAAAAGCTTTAACTAATTGTCTTCTTTCTATACTCATAGTTTCAGGCATTATTATAACAACCTTATATCCCTTTAAATTTCCAACCATAGCAAGACCTATACCTGTATTTCCACTTGTCGCTTCAACTAATACACTATCTTTACTTAATATATTTTTCTTTTCTGCCCCTTCTATCATAGATAATGCTATTCTATCCTTTATACTTCCTCCAGGATTATATTTTTCAAGTTTAACAAAAACATTTTCATATCCAATATTTTTTAAAGAAATCATAGGTGTACTACCTATTAAGTCTAAAGCATTTTCATATTTCATTTTAATCACCCCAATATAATATATTAATCAATTATCATTTTGATAATAAGATTATAGCACTATCAAAATGATAATTCAATAAAAGATAATGTTTTAATAGTAAATTTTTACATTTTCAAAATTTTACCTTTTTAAAAATAATTTATTATCCTAAAATTAGTAATAATAATATGATATACTTTAATAAACTACAACTTTTCAAATAAATTATGTTGGGAGGTTCAAACTTGAAATTAATTGATATTACAAATTATATACAAAGTATTTGTCAAAATATTTCTACAGTTCTTGACGTAGATGTGACTGTTGTATCAAGAGACTTAGTCAGAATAGCAGGAACTGGAATTTTCGAAAGTAGAATAGGTGAAAAAATTTCCGATAAATCAGTTTATTCTAATGTATTAAATAGTAGTAAATCTTATATATTTAATCGTGAACTTGAACACAGCTGCAAGGACTGCATACATAATAAAGACTGCAAAGAGCTTGCTGATATATGTACTCCGATTAAACTTGGAGATGATAATTTAGGAATTCTTGGAATAGCTGCTTTTACAGAAGAACAAAAAAATAAAATTTTATCTAAAGATCAAGACTTACGTGAGTTTATCAACAGTATGTCAAATTTAATATCATATAAACTAGATGAAATGTATAAAGAAGAAATCAAAACCGTCGAGCAATTAGAAAAAGAAGAAATTGAAAAAGCTATAAAGAAATATGGTAGTAATACACAAGAAATGAAACAAGTAGCTAAAGCTCTAAATATTGGAATTGCTACTCTTTATAGAAAAGTAAAAAAATACAATATTAATACTGGGGAATAATGACAAATATATTATATATAATAAAAAAACTGTAGTAAGCATTTATCTTTACTACAGTTTTTTATTAATCTATAAAAGTTATCACATCTTCTAAAGGTTTTCTAGGCGGTTGAGGTGGAGTATTATCTTCAGCAACTCCTAAAGATATCATTGACATTAATTCATATCCATCTTTATTAAATCCTATTAGCTCCTCTATTTCTTTTTTAGCATGAGTAGGACCAGTCATATAACAGCTTCCATAGCCCATTTCAGTTGCAGCTAATAAGATATTTTCAACTGCTGCACCAATTCCTTGAGCTCCTGATTGGGGAGAGACTAATACATCTAATAGTTCTTTAGGAGCATTATTTTCTTTTAGTATTTTGTATTCTATCATGTCATATTCACAGGCATATACTAAAATTACAACTGGTGCATGTTTAAAACAAGTATAATATTTTATTACACTCATATGCTTTTTAAAGTCTTTTTCGTTTTTAGCAAGTGAACCTATATTTTCGTGACTTTTTGTCACTATATCTGCCATTTCATTTATTATTTCTCTATTTTGCAGTACTACAAAATGCCAGTTTTGTTGATGCTTTGGGGATGGAGCAAAAGTTCCTGCTTTTATTAGTTCTAAAATATCTTCTTTAGGTATTTCTGTATCTTTGAATTTTCTAACACTTTTACGATTATAAATGAAATCTAAGTTTGTCACGTTAAACACTCCTTATCTAGCTAATATTTTCAAACTGATTATATACATTATATTTTTTTCTGTCAAATATTTTATTTATACATATAAAACCTTATCATTGAAAATATTAAAATAAGTAAATTCCTCCTCATCTGATAATACTTTTAAAAGTATTACATGTACTCCTCCTTCTGTATCCCATTTATTTAAAGTAGTTATAAACTGTTATAGAAACAATCTAGAACATCCTGGCTGAAATAAAAAAATTCACTTTGTTTAATCCACTGCATATGAGCTCCACTTTATGTCGCCAACGGCTTTGCCCATTGATCAAAATTATCAGTTGGGATTATAAATTATAAACAATTCAGATAATTTATAATTCCTTAAAATATAAAAAATGTTGTCTATTTTAACTTGATAATCTAGACAACATTTTTTATTCTATTTATTTTTTATAACATTCTACTATTTCACCATAATATAAGTAATGGTAGTCATCACTTGGATAATTTACTTTTAACTCTTGTGGAAACTTCTCTTTATCTAATACATCTATATATTTTATATTACACTCATAATACATGTCACAATCATCAACTACTGGTGATTCTACCTTTTGACTAGGTAAAAATTTTATATTTGCTTCCTTCTCTTTATCTATATGTCTACCCGACTTAGTTCCACATATCATAAGTGCCTCTTTCATTTTATCAGAATAAGGTATACTTATTGTATAATCCTTTGCATCTTTTATCAATTCTTGAGTATATCTTTGAGGTCTTACCATTGCAACAAAAAATGGTTTATTCCAACTATACCCAATATATCCCCATGCTATAGTCATAGTATTTACCACGTTATTATTTTTTACAGTTAAAAAAGCCCCTCTTTTAGTCAAATTCTCCATGGCAGAAGCCATATCTTCATAAAACTTCATATTATTAATCCCCCTGAAAATCAATTTTATATGAAATATTATATCATACAATTATATTTTTAAATTTTTATATTATATAGTTTATTTATTATCTAGATATAACACTACTATCATTTAAAATTAAAGAATTATACAGAAATAATACATCACTATCTTCTTTTGGGTTGATATATTCATTTAATAATGTTGATGATATGTATCTCAAATCAATTAAAGTTATTTTAGAATATTCATTAATTAATAGTGGAGCTAAGCTACTACCAAAAGAATCTCTAAAAATATAAAGCTCCTTATTGTTTTTATTGTTTGGATTTTCTATTTCTAAAATAGGCTTAGGCCCACCTAAAAATATATTATATGAGTCTACATCATTAAACTCTTCATCTTCATATATTTTTCTATATTTATTATTATCAATATCATATACTTTGCAATTTTCTATAATAGAATTTGTCAAATATATTAATTTATCTGGGGCAACTTTTGTAGCACCTTGTCCATAGTAAGAACCATAAAAAGGATAAAATTCTTTTTTGTTATAATTGTTAGATGAGGCTTTAGCCCTTCCCATAGATGATAAAATCTTATCAGCTATTTTTATAATTTTATCCTGCCTCCAATGTAAGTCGGTTTTATAATAATCATCAATACTTAAGTCATTCATAATATTTATATACTTCATATTTTTTGTATTGTCTTTCATAATTTGTTCCATTTTATCATAGTCAAAAGATAAATATTCCTTTTCTCTTGAAGAAAAATAATTTTTATCAGGAATTATAGTATAGTAAATATTATTATTTTTAAAATATTTTGATGATATATTATTATATATTTTAGCTGCATTATATACAGATTTTTCATTAAATTTATAATTCATTTGATAAATGTTATTATCAATTAAATAGATACCATTATTATCTTTTTCATTTAATAACTTTAAATTTGTAAAAGCTTTTAAAAATCTAAAGTCATCTCTCCAAATAAATTGATCTTGTAAATAATTTTCTAGTTTTTCAAAATAATCTCCGCTTAACACACTCTCCTTTGTCAAATTAGGTAATTGTTGAAGTTTTCTTCGCTCACTATATGTAATATCTTTGTCACCCGTTAAAATATTAATAATACTAAATCCAAT
>NZ_JAGHFM010000331.1 GCF_017888745.1 Terrisporobacter sp.
CAAAGAATTTCATAATTCTTGTTGAGCATAGAGATCAT
The DNA here is from genome assembly GCF_017888745.1 of Terrisporobacter sp. Lineage (GTDB taxonomy): Bacteria > Bacillota > Clostridia > Peptostreptococcales > Peptostreptococcaceae > Terrisporobacter. Next base: position 39 of record NZ_JAGHFM010000331.1, read on the forward strand.
TCCTTTCATGGGTTTGTGTGCAACTCTATGCTCTTTTATTTTGCAAAAAAAGTCAATACTTAAATGTCAACTAAACATTATACTATCAATCCATTAGAATATAAAAAGGTTCTTGCTCAACTAATAATCTTATTAGTTAAACAAGAACCTTTCATTTATATTATTTAAGTTTAATTTTTATCTAAAACAACATATGAGCTATTGGTGTAATAACTAAAAGAGATATTACTGTTCTTATTAAGAATAAAATCATTAAATCTTTTAAGTTAAGAGGTATATCTGATTTTAATATAACAGCTCCTGTCTCAGTCATATACACTAACTGAGAAATAGATAGTGTACCTATTACAAATTTAGTTATTTCAGCAAATCCATCTCCACTTACCATTACTGATGGTATGAACATGTCTGTAAATCCAACAAGTACTGCTGGCGCTGCTTCCACTGCATTAGGTATTTTTAATAAATCTAATAAAAGTATTACTGGATATGATATCCATGTAAACACTGGTGTGAATTCAGCAAATGCTAAAGATATTGTACCCCATGCTAAAACTAATGGTATTAAACTTATATATATATCTAATATGTTTTTAAATCCATTAGTAAGTATATCATTAAGAGTAGGTGCTTGATCAGCTCTTTTCATTGCATTTTGTAAACCTTGTTTAAATAAGCTATCTTCATCACTTACTTCTTCTGCCTCATATGGAATATTGTTATAAGTTTCATTTTTTATTTTACATAAAGGATAAATTCTAGGTAATATTAATGCACATACAAGTGAAGCTGCACATACTGTTAGATAAAATGGTGTAAATTTATCCATAAATCCTAATTGGTCTGCTATAACTGTAGAAAATGGTAATGAAACTAAAGAGAAACAAACTGCTATTATACAACTTTCTTTTTTACTATAAAAACCTTGTTTGTATTGAGTATTAGTTATCATTATACCTAAAGTCGCATCCCCTAACCATGAAGATAAAGTATCAACTGAAGCTCTCCCTGGCACTAAGAATAATGTTCTCATAAATTTAGAAATCATACTTCCAAAGAAGTCCATTAATCCAAAATCTAATACTAAAGGAAGTAAAAATCCTGATATCAAAAATAAAGCTATTAAACTTGGCATGATTCCCATAATTACATGACCTGTATCTTCAGATATGATAAACTCTGGACCTACGTTAAAGTATATCATTACTACAAATACTGCTCCTACTATTCTAAAAAATAACCAAAATGGTGATACATTTAATATATTATTTAAAAATTCACTTTTTATATTTATAAATTTAGATAATGTAGATAATACAGCCGAAGCTACAATTATAACTAAACATATAGCTGGTATATAATCTGTTATCGTAAGTTTTAATAATTCCGAAATAAATCCTATACCTATATTTACAGGTGATACATCTGATATATTAAACATTTCCCCAAAAGGTAGTGGTATTATAAATAAAAATAATCCTAGTAAAGACGGTATAAAAAATTTTAAAAATCTAAGTACCGAGTACTCTTTCTGTAATGTGTAATCTTGTTCTGCTTTCATAAAATATTCCTCCATATAATTTTTTAATAATTTAAATTTCTCTAGTCCTAGTAAATACACATTTTCTGATATGAACTAATTAAATTTTATATAATTTTTGTTTCCAGCTCTTCCAACTGTATATAATGTTTATTTACGTATTTTGATGATGTTAAATAAAGTGCATTTGAGTAAAACATCCCAAAACTCATAATATCTCCTATTTGAAAGTTTTCTTCTGAATTTTGTATATCTACTATAAGGTGATCACTGCTACTTCCTATTATTTCTACGCCTTTTTCTAAAGGTACTAAATCTCTATCATTTACAAAATCTTGTCTTCCTACTGCCAAAATAGCTCTTTTTCTTATTCCTCTATCTTGATAAGTAGGCTTATTTCCAAAGGCATCTAAAAACATTTCACCTATTGGATATGATGGCTTTTCTTTTATTTCTATTATTTCTGCCTTTAATATCATAGTGTCTTTATGCATTCTATCTAAATCATATCCCCAATAATCTATTAAATCTCTGCCTACTAATAAGGCTTCTCCTATTCGTAGATTATTTATTTTCTCTGGTATATTATCATCTAGCACTAGTGGTAATGATGTAGTTGAACCACCAGATATCATATCTAGTTCTCTACCTATTTTATTTTCTATTTCCTGAGCTACTTCACATAAGTAATTTAAATTTTCATAAGATGGTTTAATTGATCCATAGCAACTTAAATTAGTTCCTACTCCATATAACTTTACATATTTCAAGTTATTTTCTATATACAAAGCTATATCTATAAGTTCTTCTTTGTCAAAAAATCCTTCTCTCAAGTCACCTAAATCCATCATAAGAACTACTTTGTGACTTTTATTTTGTTTCTTACATTCTTTTTCTAATAAATTAATAGTTTTTATTTCTGAGTTTAAGCTTATATCTATTTTTTTAACCACATCTTTTATTTCATGTTTCATAGGCATTCTAATTAACATTGTTTCTTGCTCAATATTTTTTTCTTTTAAGTTAATTAGTTGTTCTATTCTAGAGCTAGCTAAATATTTGCATCCTCCTTGAGCTAATACATTTACTATTTGAGGCTCTGCATTTACTCCTTTTATAACACCGGCTATGTTTATCCCTTTTTCTTCACATATATTCACTAAAAAATTTGTATTATCAGATATTTTATTAAGATTTATTTCTAATAGTGGATAACTTGTTATAGCATCCATAATCATTCCCCCTGCATGTAAAATTTCCCTACAATTAAAAAAGTCCCTTGGCTTTAAAACCAAGAGACGAAATTTTCCGTGTTACCACTCTTATTGATAAGTTACTTTATCATATTCTCCATAATATTATGAATTTTCAGTTTATAATATTTATGAACGTAATGTCTGAGTAGTTTTTTTGAGAATTAAAAAAGTCCCTTGGTTAAAAAACCAAGAGACGAAATTTTCCGCGTTACCACTCTAATTGATAAGTATACTTATCCACTCTAATCTCTTAAGGCGAGATATACCTAATATCCTACTATTATTTCAGATATTCTTCTCCAAAGCTCTCTTCAACATAAATATTGTTACTAGGCTCACACCAACCCTAGCTCGCTGAAACGTGATTTATATCTACTCTCTTTTTCTCAGAATTTTTATATTTAATTTACTTAATTACAATTTTATCCATATCCTTTTAATTTGTCAATATATTTTTAAATATTTTTTTAAATTATAATTAATATTATTATACATTTACTTCTCGTCCAACTAACTCCTTCTTTATACTCTCTTCTTTATCTAAAGGTTTATTAGCCCAAAAGTTGGCAAGCATTGCTCCTGATACTGCATGATAAGTACTAGATACTACACCTGGTATAGCAGTCATTGGAGAGAAATGTGTCATAGCAAGAGATGTTGCAAGACCTCCATTTTGTAAGCCAACCTCTATAGATATTGTTCTTCTTTTAGCTTCTTCTAAGCCTAATTTCTTAGCTACCATATATCCTAATAAATATCCTACTGTGTTGTGTATCATAACTGCTACTAATATAAGTAATCCAGAGCTAAGTAATGAATCTACATTTGTTCCTACTATTGATCCTATTATTAAGACTAAGCAAACTGTTGATAAAAGAGGAACTAATTTTGTCCCTTCTTCTACTACTCTTGGTAAAAATTTATTGCATAATAAACCTAATACTATAGGTACTAATACAACTTGAAGTATTGATGTACACATTGAAGCTAATGAAACTTCTATGCTACTACCACCTAATAAAAGTGTTAAAGCTGGTGTTAAAAATGGTGCTAAAAGTGTTGATATAGATGTTAGTGTTACTGATAAAGCTACATCACCTTTTGCCATAAATGACATTACATTTGATGAAGCCCCACCTGGGCAACATCCTACTAGTATTAAGCCTACTGCCATTTCTGTAGGTAGATTTAATAATTTAGCTACTAAAAATGCTACTGAAGGCATTACTGTAAATTGAGCTAGTGAACCACTAAGAACATCCTTTGGTCTAGTAAGTACAAGTCTAAAATCTTCTAATCTTAAAGTCATACCCATTCCAAACATTATTACTCCTAAACATGTATTTACATGTGGTGAGGCAAATTCAAATGTGCTTGGTATAAGTACAGATAGCCCTGCAAAAGCTAACACTATAAAAGCCATATATTTTGATGCAAAGTTACTTAATTTTTCTAAAGTTTTCATAATAATATTTCCCCCTAAATTTTCTTTTAATTTAATATTTTTATTATCTTTTTTATTGTTGTTAATATGACTAATATCAATATCCATTTGAATCTCACCACCTTTTATTTTTATTTTAAAATTAAAAAAACTTTCATCCTAATAAGCAGATTTCTCTTACTTATAAGGACGAAAGTTATAATTTCGCGGTACCACCTTATTTATAGCCACAATAAATATAGCTACATCTCATTTTCAAGTCGGATATAATCTTAATTTTAATATATATCTTAACTCTAACCATATAACGCTGGTATACGTCTACACTTACTCGATTTCTTTCACTGTAGAAGCTTAGGAGTGATCATTATATACATTAGTTAATATCTAACTCTCACCAAATGTTAGTTCTCTGTATTTAACACCATTGTATTTTTGTCTCCTTCATAGCCTTTACTATGTTTTATTATAGTAGTAATAGTAGCACTATTTTTCTGACAATTCAATCTATTCTTTAATTCTTTTAGAAAAATTTTACATTTTATTTTTACTAGTAATTTTCATTTCTTCAAGAATAAATGGTAAAACTTCTTCAGGCTCTATTTTTAAGACATGGGCAAATTCATTATGAAG
>NZ_JAGHFM010000006.1 GCF_017888745.1 Terrisporobacter sp.
CAATAAATCTGATTGAGAATCACTATATTTTTTATCGAAATTTTTTAATGAATTTTGGATTGCTGATAATTCAGATAAATACAAGTTTATTTGTTTTTTTATTTCATCAGGTTTTTCCTTTGCTGTAGCTGGACTTATATCGATAGTACTTATATTTGCTCTTATTGATTCTATTTTATTAATATATCCTGTTAGCTCATCTTTTCCTTTTATATCTTGGAGCATTTTAGGTACTGAAGAATTTGCTTGCTCAGCAAAACATGCATAATTATTTGTGGTAATAAATGAAATTAATAATAAGATTATTACTATAAATTTTTTTTTCATTTCTTTTTTCCTTCCTACTTTGTAAATTTAAACTTAGTTTACTCTTATATAGTGAAGCTTATTCAATTACAATGTTAGATTTTATAATTGATACTGACATAAGTCATGGATATAAGTAATTATTTGTATAAAGTAACGAAATTTAAATACTAGTAGTCATAAAGAAATAGAAATATAAGCGATATAATAGCAGGATATATTTATATATAATTTAAAATTTAGGCATTAATACTTGTAACGATTTTCAGCAGCTTCTGCATCTGACTTAGTTTTATGAACTGTACCGTATGGATGTTCAGGTGGAGCATAGATAGCATACAATTTAAGAGGTCTATTTCCTGTATTAATCACATTGTGCCATGTACCAGAGGATATCATAATAGCAGAGTCTTCATAGACTTCTCTTTGAAAATTTAGATTATCACTACTATCACCCATTCTAACTAGTCCTTGGCCTTCCTCAATACGTATAAATTGGTCTCCTGTTGGATGAACTTCCAAGCCTATGTCATCTCCAACATCTATACTCATTAATGTAACTTGCAAATCATCTCCTGTACATAAAACAGTACGAAAAGTATTGTTTTCTTTAGCAGCATCTTCAATATTAATTACAAATGGATCAGGTCCATAATCTTTCAACGTAATAAAAGGTCTGTCGAAGTAGGATTTATATATTGGTCTGTTATTCCAGAATGTTTGTGGATACATATTATACATTTGTGAATTAAGCCAGTAAAAGTATGAGTACATATTAGGCATTTGTGTGTTAATAAACAAAGGGTATGAATATGGTTTAGGAATATTATACATATTTATCACTCCTTTTATAGACTTTATAGCATTATATGATATATGCTTGTATGAAATTCTAAATTTATTGATTAAAAAAATATTTACAAATGTCGAATTTTGATGTATAGTAGTTTTTAACAAAACAAAATAAAAAAAGATAGAGGTCGCGGGATTTAAAAGTAAGTTTGTAGAGTTTGAGCAAACAGTGAAGCAAACTGAAAGGAAATACCGCCGAAACATATAGCTAAAGCTTTAAGGCTATATAGTTGGGGTTATGTAGAATATACATAACACTGTCATAGATTAATTTATGATGAGCTATCACGACAGATATATTTTATTACTTTAAAATTGAGTTACTAATACACTTCAATTTAAAAATATCTTAGCAAATAATATAGTCTTGAGTGATTTGCTTCACTCGAGACTTTTTTTATAGGAAATTACAGCATAGGGAGTGATAGTAATGAATTTAACGCAATCAAAAAGAGTAACAACTAAGAAAAAAAACGGTGAAGGATTTAAAGTACCACATACGTTGGTAATTATAAGTGCAATAATACTACTTGTTGCAGTAGCCACATATTTAGTACCAGGTGGTGCTTATGAAAAAATAGTAAATGAAGCTGGTAAAACAGTAGTACTAGATGGTTCATTTAAATATGTAGATAGCAAGCCACAAGGTGTATTTGATGTTTTACAAGCGCCTATCCAAGGTATTATAGAAGGTGCTGAAATAATAGCATTTTTATTTATAGTAGGTGGTGCATTTAATATAATTACAAAAACAAAGGCAATAGACTTTGGAATAATTCGTATAGTTAATGCATTTAAAGGAAAAGAAATTTTAATAATACCAATAATATTCTTTATGTTTTCTATAGGTGGAGGAGTATTTGGTATGACAGAAGAAGCAATACCATTTATTGCAATGATGGTACCACTAACATTAGTATTAGGGTACGATAGTATAGTAGCAGTAGCTATTACATACTTAGCATGTAATACTGGATTTGCGTCAGCTATGCTTAATCCATTTAATGTAGGAATAGCCCAATCAATAGCAGAAATACCAATGTACTCAGGGATAGAGTATAGAACTATAATATGGTTAATATCAACAATAGTAGTTATAGCATTTGTTATGGTATATGCTAGTAAAATAAAGAAAAATCCTAAGTTAAGCCCTGTTTATGAAAGTGATCAGATAAAACGTCAAAACTTAGCTGATTTTGATAGTAAAGATGATAACTTCTTATTATCTCATAAAATAATATTATTACTACTAGCAGCTTGTATGGGAATAATTATTTGGGGTGTATTGGCTAAAGGATTCTGGATTCCACAAATAGCAGCAGTATTTTTAGCAACAGGATTTTTAGCAGGAATAATAGGAAAGTTAAGCACAGATGAAATGGCAGATGCTTTTATACTAGGTGCAAAAGATATGATAGGCGCTGCAATTATGTTAGGATTTGCAAGAGGTATAGTAATATTAGCTGAAAATGCTAGTATAATAGATACTATTCTATTCAGTTTATCGCAAATTTTAGGAAGTATTTCAGGAATGCTTGCATCGTATTTAATGTTACCAATACAAATGTTTATAAACTTTTTCATAAGTTCAGGTTCAGGACAAGCTGCATTAACAATGCCAATACTTGCACCACTTGGAGATTTAATAGGAATATCTCGTCAATTAACAGTTTTAATATTCCAATTGGGAGATGGATTCTCAAATGCAATGTTCCCAACATCAGGAATACTAATAGCTTGTTTAGGACTTGCAGGAATTCCTTATGGTAAGTGGTTAAAATGGATATTACCATTACAAGGTATACTATTTGTACTTGGAATTGCATTTATAACAATAGCTCAAGTAATTGGATGGAGTTAATCAGATGATTTAAATCTAAAAATAGCATTTAGAGCAACTTATGGTAGTAAAGAGGAAAACTAACAATAGGATATTTATGTGAATATGGTGCTTTGCCAGAGATATGTCATCAAAAGGAGGGGAATATGAAGTCCCCTCCTTTTTTAAATTATAATATTTTAAATATTAAAAACTTTATTTTTGTAATTTATTTCAAAAACTTTATCTTTATAATCTGAAGCATACTTAGAACTTATAAAAGTTTTTGGGAAAGAATAATCATTCCATAGATGCATAGGAAATGCAGCCTTAGTATTGGTGTTTCTCATAAAATAATCAAAACCTAGATAATACTGCTCGCCTTGTCTAGGATCTAGAGGAAGAAAGGCAATATCAAAACTTTTTCCTTTTATTTTATTTATAGCATCTTTGAATTTATTTTCTGCATATTTATTTTCCTCTGGAGAATTTTCTCCTTCCCAGTGCCACCAATTCAAATCACCAGCATGGTATATAGTTTTATTCTCCATTGTAACTATAAATGCCACACCTAAATCACTTGACTCAAGAGTTTTTATCTCTATATCATCTAATAAAAGTTCTTCATTTGGACTTATGAATTTTCTATTTTTAGATTTTGTAGCTTTAATATCATCTGATAATATATAAGTTACATCTGGATATATTTTCTCTAATTTAAAAATAGATTCATTAAAATGGTCATGATGAGAATGACTTGAAAATATATATAATTTTTTATTTTTATCAAAGTTAGGAAGTTCTCCTTTAAAATAGTCAAAAATCAATATGGATTTATCAAGTTCTACACTAAAGCAACTATGATGGATATATGTTATTTTCATATTTTAATCCTTTCTATATGTAATTATAATAGTTTTTATTAGTATTATTATATATTATACCCAGTGATTATATATGAAAAATAATATTATTACAAAATCTAATGTAAAAATAATGAATTATTTAGTATAATTATATGGTAATAAAAAATCATTATATTAAGTAGAGTGTGATGAATATAAAATTAGCAAAAATAATTAAAAAGATAGAAAGGTTAGGATAATGAGCGAAAATAGAATTGACATAGAACTTGATAACGATGATGTTGTAATAAAAGTTGCTGGTATTGGTGGCGGAGGAAACAACGCTGTCAATAGAATGATTAGTGAAGGAGTAAAAGGAATTGAATTTATTTCTGTAAATACAGATAAGCAAGCATTACTTTCTTCAATGGCAGGAAGACAAATTCAAATAGGAGAAAAATTAACTAGAGGTTTAGGTGCTGGAGCTAAACCAGAAGTGGGTAAAGATGCTGCTAAGGAAAGTAGAGAACAAATAATAAGTGAACTTGAAGGTACAGATATATTATTTGTAACTGCAGGTATGGGTGGTGGTACTGGAACAGGTGCTGCTCCAATAATTGCTAAATTAGCAAAAGAAATGGGAATACTTACAATAGGTGTTGTTACTAAGCCATTTGCTTTTGAAGGAAGAGTAAGAATGAAAAATGCTGAAGATGGAATTAAAAACCTTCAGGAAAGTGTTGATACATTAATTACTGTACCAAATGATAGATTGTTACAAATAGTACACCAAAATACATCTATGATGGATGCTTTCTCTATGGCGGATAATGTATTAAAACAAGGTATACAATCAATATCTGATTTAATAAAAATGCCAGGGCTTATAAACTTAGACTTTGCCGATGTTAGCTCTATCATGAAAAATAAAGGACTAGCTTACATTGGAATAGGTACAGCTAGTGGAGATAATAGAGCAGTTGAAGCTGCTAAAGAAGCTATACAGTCACCTCTTCTTGAAACTTCTATAGGAGGAGCTAAAGGAATACTACTTAATATAGCTAGTGGATGAGATTTAACATTATTTGAAGTTAATGATGCATCAAACTTAGTAACAGAATTATGTGATCCAGAGGCTAATATTATATTCGGTACTTCTGTAAGAGAAGACTTAGGTGATGATATCATGTTAACTGTAATAGCTACAGATTTTTAAATTAATACATATTATTAGAATGAAAAGGTCATTGAGTGAAATCAATGGCCTTTTTAAATTGTAAGTGAATTTTGAGCAACTGGTAAAGCTGTTGGTGATATAAGCCAAAGGAATTTTTTATAAAATATTGAAATTAGTTATATCACGATGATAGAGTAAGACTTAAAGTGCAATTATTTACAAAAAAATATAACAATGCTAAAATGACAATGAAAGAAGTAGTTATAACTAAGGATAAATTAGAAATTGATAGTTATATACCTTAAAATAAAAGTAATCAAGTAATGGAGATGTTCAATGAGTATAGAATTATTATTATCAGAGGTATCACATATTTCAAAGAAATATGAGTTAATAAACAAAAATACAGGAGGATATTTTAATATATTTGATATAGCAAATATAGCTAAAGATGAAGTTTGTGTATGTAGATTTATATATGAGCTTATAAATCCTAAAGGTAGCCATTATCAAGGATATACATATTTGAAACTATTTGCAGAACATGTACTTAATATGAACTTTAGTGATTATGATTACAAGAAAGCTATAGTGCATAGGGAGTATGTTATTAGTAATGGTAGAAGAATTGATTTAGTTATTGAGATTGGAGATAAACTTATACCTATAGAGGTTAAAATTTATGCAAAAGATCAATACAGGCAATGTTTTGATTATTATAGTTTTTATGCTAAAAATTCAAATGTATTTTATTTGACTTTAGATGGGAGATGCCCAAGTAAGGAAAGTGCTGAGGGGCTAACGAAGACTAAAGATGGCGGATATAAGGAAGTAACTCAAATATCTTTTGAAAATGAGATACTTACTTGGTTAAATAAATGTATTTCACATTATGAAACTATTAGAATAGCTCCAATTAGAGAAGTTATATTACAATTTATGGGGGTAATAAGAAGTATGACAAACCTATTAGTTGAAGAAAAAGAAGTTGAAATAGTAAGTAAAATATCATCTTCAAAAGAAAATATGAAGAGTGCAATTGACATAGAAAAAAGCTTAAAAACTTGCAAGATAAATATGATAAAGAGAGTTTTAGAATCTATAGAAAAACGTTTAAATAATAGATTCAAAGAAGAAGATAAGCTGGATGCTTATTCCTATAAAAGTACTAATTACAAGCTTGTAAATACATATTATGATAATAAGGGATCTACATATCCAGGTCTTAGTTATTTTGTTAAAAGTTTACATAAGGAAGATGTTGATTTATTATTAAGATTTGAGATAGACACTCATTTATTTATAGGGTTTTGCACACCGAAAAAAGGTGAACCTGCTGGAAAACAATTAGACAAAGATGAAATAAAAAATTTATTGTTTGACTGTAATGAAAGTGATGTTGGATGGTGGATTTATAGAGAGTATTTACCTTATGGTAATAAATATTCAGGTCCTAATTTTAAAGATTTTAATGAATCATATTTTGATTTATTTGATGAAAACAAATTTAATCACTTTATAGACTCATGTGAAGCATGTATTTTAAAGACTTTAGAAAAATTAAAGTAAATTAATATAAATAAGAAGCCTATAGAAAGAAATACAATAAGTATTTATCTATAGGTATTTTATGTGAAAATATTGATCTAATAAATAATAGATTGATTTAAAGTGTTTCTAGATTGAATAAGATTTATTGACAATATCGATACTCGATGTTAAAATTCAAATATAAATATCGTGTATCGATATTTAAACCTATTAATATTCATATACGATATTTTATCAAAACAATTAATAATGTAAATTGAAAATGTGGGGGAAAATTATGAGGATAGGTAAAAATACACTTATTAAATCAATTTCGTTCAGAGAGAATGAATGTCAAGCTTTGGGAGAGTATTTAGAAGAAAAAGCTTTACAGGGATGGCTACTAGATGAGATAATTTTCGGTTTCTTTATATTTAAGAAAGCAGAGCCTAGGAAGTACAAGTTTGCAGTAGATATATTTACAGATGTAAAAGTAGATAGATTTACAGATTCAAGAACAATAGAATATAGAGAATTTTGTGAGGCAAGTGGATGGAATTATGTATGTGAGACAAATAAATATCTTATATTTGCTACGGAAGATGAAAATATTGTACCTATACAAACTGATGAAGAAATAATATTAAAAAAAGTAAGTAAATCCATGATATTAAATATATTTAGCTACATGATTTTGGCTTCAAGTGTAATATACAATATTTATAATGGTTTTTTTAATAGAGATTTAGTGAATATTGAAGAAGTGTATGGTAATTATTATATATTTCTTCTTACGTCTTTTTGTATAACTTTAATTGGTCCAATTATTGATATAGTGAGAAGTAGCTTATGGTATTTTAAATATAAAAAAGCATTAAAGTTAGGAGAAGACATAAAGTATCCTACACTTAAAGAATTTAAAATAAGGATGGCATATTATGATATTATTATGTATATGCTAGTAATATTAATTATATCTTTAATATTAGATTTAAGTGATTCACAGGCTATTATATATATAGGATTAATTACTTTTGCAATAATTATACCGATATGTAAGATTATAAAAATAATTAGAAATTAGAGTATAATTTGAATTAATAGTGATGAGGAGGGTGAAATGGCTAGAAAGCAATTTCAGACATTATCAGAACCGATGTATTATATATTACTAGCCTTAACAAATGAATGTTGTGGCGTAGATATTATGAAGAAAGTGGAATCAATATCTAGAGGAAGGGTATTGGTAGGTCCAGGAACGTTATATACATTGCTTGGAAAGTTTGAAAGTTCAGGTTTGATAAGAGAAACGGCAGTAGATGGAAGAAAAAGAAGTTATATAATAACAGAGGAAGGTTATGAAGCTTTAAGGCAAGAATATACTCGACTTAAATCCATGGTTGATGAGGGTATGGAATATATGAGATAAAATTAAGCTCACGATAGTTATTATCGTGAGCTTATATATTTGAAATATAAATATGTTTATAATAGATTCATGAAAGTTGTTATAACTGCAGAGTTGAAAAACTCTATAAATAATGCTCCAACTAGTGGTAATATGAAAAATGCACTAGGAGATGGACCATATTTAGAAGTTACAGATTCCATGTTTGCTATTCCATTTGGAGTAGCACCTAGACCAAAACCACAGTGACCTGCAGCAAGTACCGCTGCTGTGTAATCTTTTCCCATAACTCTAAATGTAACAAAATAAGCAAATATTATCATTAATAATGTTTGTAAAGCTAGTAGTATTAATATAGGTATAGCTAGGTCTACAAGTTCCCATAATTTTAAGCTACACATAGCCATTGATAAAAATAATGATAAACATATTGAACCTATACTTTCTAATTCATTGCTTGCTATTTGCCATACTCCTTTTGCATCTGAAATATTTCTCATAATAGCAGCTACTATCATGGCACCTATATAAGATGGTATTGTTATGCCTATATTTGAAAATAAGTTTGATACTATAGTTCCAAGTCCCATAGCTATTATTATTTGCATAGCCGAATTTGTTAATTTACTTTCTGAAAGTTCTCCTATAGATATCTCACTACATGATACTTCTTCGTGTATATTTGTTAATGTAATTTCTTCTTTTACTTCTATTTCCTCTGGATGAAGCTTATATTTTTGAACTAATTTATTTGCAAGGGGACCACCGATAATACTTCCAGATACTAACCCAAATGTAGCACAAGCCATAGCTATACTAAGAGCACCTTTAAGTCCGTTTGCTTCCATAAGAGGTCCAAATGCACCAGAAGCCCCATGCCCACCTGTCATAGAAACAGATCCTGCAATTAGTCCTAATAATGGGTTTACACCGATTGCTTTAGCAGATATAACTCCTAATATATCTTGAGCTAACACCAACATTATTGCTACAATTAAAAATTTAATTACTTGTGTGCCACCTTTCTTTAAAACTTGCAGGCTGGCAGTAAATCCAACTGTTGTAAAGAAGGCCGTCATTAATATATCTTGTAAAGTTGTATCGAATACTATAGTAATTATTCCCATTTGCCTTAATATAAACGATATTATTGCAAAAGAAAATCCTCCTACAACTGGTGCTGGTATGCAGTATTTATTTAATAAATGAATTTTATTTTTTATAAAAGATCCTATTAATAGAACAACAGTGGTAAATGCAATACTTTGAACTATATCTAAATTTAGTGTCATCATTTGTAATTCATTTGAAAATTCAAACATAAATTTTTCCTCCTTAGTATGAGTTTAGATTTTAGATATTATAATGAAAAAATTTTATATTTCAATTCTTTTGAATTTATTTTCTGAAAATTAATAATAAAAAAGTTTTATATGCATTTCAAACTTATGGACTAATATGATGTACGACTGTTTACCTTTACAAATAAAGTCGTTGTTATTTTTTCTCCTTCTGTTAATTATACATTATTGACCTTAAATATTTAATAATAATTGAAATATAGTTAATTTAATGTAACATATTCCATATACTACAATAAAATTCTTATGAAGTCAAAGTTATAAATTTATTTTTATGTTTAAAAAATTGCAGATAGATGATGAAAAATTCAAAAAATATGAACCTGATGATTTTAGTGAATATAAAATAATTATATGTTAAATTTGCAACTCAAACCTTAATTAGTGCCAAAATGCAGAACTGCATCATAAATAAATGATATGATTACTACAACGAGGGGATGATAATAGACAGTTAAATTTATAAATTGTTGAAATAGGAGGAGTTTGTTGACAGTGTTAAAAATGGCTATATATAATGATAGTAATGATTATGGAAGGTAGAATATATATAAGATACGTAAATTAAAATGAGGTATATGGAAGATATATCAGATATATAGAAAGATTTCATGATAAATAATAAAATTGAGGTGTAGATTATGATTGAATTAAATTTTATTAAAGACAATAATAAAATAAATTTAAAAGCAAATGTATGCAAAAATGATATTTTAAAAAATTATATGAAATTTGAATATTTTACAGCTCTTTGCAAAGAAGGATGTCCAAATTATAATTCAAACTATACATGCCCACCAAATAGCCCTACTTTTACAGAATACGTAAAAGATTATAAATACTCCTTAGTTATAGCTATGTATATGAATATACCTAAAAATAAAAACATGTCAGAAGTTCATGAATATCTAAGGATAGTTTTATCAGATTTACTAATACCTTTAGAAAGAAAGATAAATGGTTTGCTTACAGATGGTGGTAGATGTATATATTGTAAAGAATGTGCATATATAGATAATTTACCTTGTAGATTTCCTGAAAAAATGCGTTTTAGTATGGAATCTATGGGAATTGATTTAGATAGTGCTTGTAAAGATATTTTAAATTATTCTATGTCATGGAATTCAGATAATGAAAATTCTTATTGTACAGTTATAGGTTCTGTTAATTTTAATAATATAGATAAGTATGATTTGAAAGAAATAATATTAGATATAATATAATGAAAAAAGTGTTAGGTGGATAAAATAGTGAGCAAATTAAAAGATTACCTAAGCAATACATATATAAATTTAGTTGCATCTGTGTTATGAGATATAGTAAAAGAACTATTGATAATAAAATTTTGATATAAAAATATTTTTTTAGAAAAAGACTATTTAAAAGTTTTAGAAAATATGTATAATTTAGTATAGAAAATAAAAATTTAAAAACCGGCAAATCTAGAGAAATCTAGAGACGCAAAGCTAAAGGGGCTAAGGTTTAATCAAACTATGCCAGCCAGTTGCCAAAGATTAA
>NZ_JAGHFM010000408.1 GCF_017888745.1 Terrisporobacter sp.
GTATTAATTGTAATAATTTGTAAATTTTCTATATTCTATATAGATTTTTGAATTATTACTATTTAGCAAATATAGTGAGGGAGGGAATTATGAGCAAAAATATAAGTAAAAAAATCAAATCATTACTTGCTTTATCATTATGTTGTGGGATAACATTCCAAAACGTAATGGTAATAGGAAATGCTGAACAAGCAGAAATCAGTCCAGAAAATGAAATCACTAGCATTTCTATAGATTCTGAAGTACAAGATAATCCACAAGAATCAACTAACAATGAAGAAATTGGCGTAGAGAACTCTACTCCAGTAGAAGACAATCAAGAAGAAACTTCACAAGAAACAGAAGTAGCTCCAGAAGAGCCTACTGAAGAAGAAGTTGTAGAGGAAACTAATCCAGTAGAAGTTATCGAAAAGGATCCAGGACGTCCAGGATTAGGTGTTTCTACTGCAAGAAGTGGTGCTATACCTAATCTAGAAATAGTAGGATTAACTAATCCTAATGCTATCGGTAGTGGTACAGTAACAGTATCAAAAACTTTAAACGTTAGAAGCGGATCTTCTACTAGTTACGATAAAATAGGTACATTAAAAGCAAATGATAAAGTTGAAATTTTAGGTACAAGCAATGGTTGGTATAAAATAGATTTCAATGGTGAAGAAGGATATGTATCTGCATCTTACATAGTTTTAAATGCTCTTGAAAAAGGTATAGATGTAAGTAAATGGAATGGCACAATAGACTGGAAAAAAGTTAAAGAATCTGGTGTTAGCTATGCTATCATAAGAGCTGGATACGGTGTATCATCAGTGGATGAAAGATTCCATGAAAATATTAAAGGTGCTATAGATGCTGGACTTAAAATAGGAGTATACTGGTTCAGTTATGCGGCTAGTACAGAAAGAGTAGAACAAGAAGCTCAAAAATGTTTAGAAACAATAGCTCCTTATAAAAATAGTATTTCTTACCCTGTTTTCTTCGATTACGAGTATGACAGCGTAAATAATAGACATGATGAAAATGTTACTGTTACAAAAGATTTAGTAACTGATATGGCTAACACTTTCATGAATACAATCAAATCTCAAGGATATGTAACTGGTATATATACTAACCCTGATTTCAGTAGTAAGTATTACCACAACAATATACTATTATCAAGTAATGTATGGTGTGCTCAATACAACTACAAAAATACATTCGGTAAGCCATACTCAATGTGGCAATATACTAGCAAAGGGACAGTACCTGGTATAAACGGTGATGTTGACTTAAACTATACTACTTTAAAAACATTCAACATAGGTTCTACTTCTCAACCAGAAGAACCAAGCGTACCTGAGACACCTTCTCAGCCAGAACAACCAAGTGTACCTGAGACACCTTCTCAACCAGAACAACCTAGTACTCCTCCAGCTGCTTCTTCTGAGACTGGAGTAACTACTGCTAATGTTAATTTTAGAACTGGTGCTTCTACTTCTGCTTCTAGAATAACAACTATTCCTAAAGGAACTAAGGTTGAAGTTATCGACAA
>NZ_JAGHFM010000409.1 GCF_017888745.1 Terrisporobacter sp.
AAGCTTATAAAATAAGCATACATGAAAGTTATAGAAAAGATGGTAAGGTAAAAAAGAGACAATGGGTAATTGGTACACATGAGCATTATGACCTTATAGAATATGGTTTTGAACTTTGGGGAGTAGAAGATAAATTAAAAGAAATGGGAATAACAGAGAGTAGACTATATGAATTAATTTATAAGAAGCTAGATCCTTTACTAGATAGAATAACAGAGGAATTTCATAATACAGAAGAATATAAAACTTATAAAAGTTATAAAGATATCATAAGCAAATTCAATCAAAAAAAGTATGAATTTAACAATGTTTATGGTAGTGGATATGATGAATGTTATGATGTATTTGGAAACTTAACTAATAAAGATAGATTAGAGCAAATAAAACAAGATTACGAGTATAAGAAAGACTACGAGAAAAAAAGTAAGGAAGCTTTCGAAGATTGGTATAGTAGGTATAGCCAAGGCAGTTATAGTTCTAGTAGTTACCAAGAAAATGTGTCTAGTAACTACAATGATAATGAGAAAAAACTACTGAAAGAAGCATTTAAGTTATTATCATTCAAATATCATCCAGACAGAGGTGGTAGCACAGAAAAAATGGCAAGCATAAATAACTTGAAAGATAAGATATTAAAATAGCTATCAAATTAAACTTTGTATTGAGTAGTTACTATAACTATATATTCAGTAACTACTTATATTTTTATCATATATCAGAGTGTAGGGGGTAACAATGACAGATAAAGACTACTTACAATATGAACCAATGCTTATTAAAATAGCTAATAGGTTTAAAAATAATTCCTATGGAATTGATATAGAAGATATATACCAAATTGGTAGTTTAGGAATGATTAGAGCCTTTGAAACATACAAAGAGGACAAAGGTGTTAAATTTAGTAATTATGTATATAGTAATATTGAGTGGAGCATTAAAAAAGAGTTTAGTAACTTAAAAAGAATTAAGCAGCAATATATATTTACATCTTTAGATCATGAGATAGACGAAGAAACAAATATGTATGATATTATTCCTAATAGTAGTGTAAATGTAGAGTACGAAGTACTAGAAGGTATGACACTACAAGAATATATACAAGAGTTCAGAAGTATATTAGAGCCTATAAAAGCTGAAATATTTATTGATAGATATGTAAATGAGCTTCAAATAAAATATATAGCTGATAAGTATAATAAAAAGGAGAGTGCGATTAATAACATATTTAGACAGTCTAGAATGGAATTAATAAGAAAATCATTTAGAATAAGAAAAGAGTATGAAAAATAC
>NZ_JAGHFM010000332.1 GCF_017888745.1 Terrisporobacter sp.
AACTGAGAAAGCGATAAGGGCTCAAGAAGAATTAACTAAAAGAGTTGAGAAACTTGACAACTTAATTGAAAGAGGATTAACTGATGAAGAACTTGAAATATTCTTCAAAATAGCAAAAAAAATTAAGAAGAATTTAGAATAGACCGCAAAATATAGCGGTTTTGTTTTGGATATATTGTTAGGCAACTTACAATTAGTGTGCTAACAAATAATAATAGCTTAAGTATAACTTAAATTATTAATTTAACAGAATAGTTGCTATTTAAACAGTTAAATTTACGAAAAATTCATATTGGGAGGTATATATGTTAAAGACATTACTAAATGAAGTAAAGGAATACAAAAAAGATTCTCTAAAAGCACCACTTTATATGGTTGGAGAAGTTGCTATGGAAATAATAATTCCGCTTCTTATGGCTGCAATTATAGATAAGGGTGTGGAAAATGAGAATATAAAAATGGTCCTATTTATTGGGATATCAATGTTTGTTATTGCATCACTTTCTTTAACTTTTGGTGTTTTATCAGGAAAGTATGCGGCAAGTGCTAGTGCAGGTTTTGCAAAGAATTTAAGAAAGGCAATGTTTGATAATATTCAAGATTTTTCATTTTCAAATATTGATAAATTCTCAACTGCAGGACTTATAACTAGGCTTACAACTGATGTTACAAATGTTCAAAACTCATATCAAATGCTTATTAGAACATGTGTAAGAGCTCCACTTATGCTTATAGGGGCTATGGCTATGGCTTTTAGTAT
The DNA here is from genome assembly GCF_017888745.1 of Terrisporobacter sp. Classification (GTDB taxonomy): domain Bacteria; phylum Bacillota; class Clostridia; order Peptostreptococcales; family Peptostreptococcaceae; genus Terrisporobacter. The sequence continues at coordinate 761 of NZ_JAGHFM010000332.1, forward strand.
AAGCCCAAAACTTTCATTTGTTTTCTTAGGAGCAATAGTATTTTTATCACTGGTACTATATCTTATCATGAAAACAGTTCATCCTATTTTTACAGATGTATTTAAAAAATACGATGATTTAAACTCAAGTGTTCAAGAAAATGTTAATGCAATTAGAGTTGTTAAGGCTTATGTTAGAGAGGATTATGAAATTGAAAAATTCCATAATGCTAGTTCAAATGTTTACAAACTTTTCGTAAAAGCTGAGAAGGTACTTATTTTAAATATGCCATCAATGCAATTTGCTATGTATACTTGCATATTGCTAATATCTTGGCTTGGTGCTAAGATGATTGTTTCAAATGAGTTAACTACTGGAGAACTTATGAGCTTTTTCACTTACATTATTAATATATTAATGAGTCTTATGATGATCTCTATGATGTTTGTTATGATTACAATGTCAAAGGCATCAGCAGAGCGTATTGTTGAAGTTATTAAGGAAGAATCGGATATATCAAATCCTAAAAATCCAATTAAAGAAATAAAAGATGGTTCTATTGAGTTTGATAATGTTAATTTTGCTTATAAGAAAGAAAGTAAAAACTATGTATTAAGTAATGTTAACTTAAAAATAAATTCAGGAGAAACTATTGGTATTTTAGGTGGTACAGGAAGTGCAAAATCTTCACTTGTTCAATTAATTCCAAGATTATATGATGTTTCAACAGGTTCAGTTAAGGTTTCTGGAATTGATGTAAGAGAGTACGACTTAGAATCTTTAAGAGATGAAGTTGCTATGGTTCTTCAAAAGAATGTTTTATTCTCAGGAACTATAAAGGAAAATCTTCGTTGGGGTAATGAAAATGCTACTGATGAAGAACTAATAAGAGCATGTAAATTAGCACAAGCTGATGAGTTTATTAATAAATTCCCAGATGGATATGACACATATATTGAACAAGGTGGGTCAAATGTATCTGGAGGACAAAAGCAAAGACTTTGTATTGCAAGAGCACTTCTTAAAAAGCCTAAGATATTAATTTTAGATGACTCAACAAGTGCTGTTGATACAAAAACTGATTCTTTAATTAGAAAAGCATTTAGAGATGAAATACCTGATACAACTAAGATAATAATTTCTCAAAGGGTTTCATCAATTCAAGATGCAGATAAAATTATTGTTTTAGATGAAGGTATTATTAATGCCATAGGAACACATGAAGAATTGCTTATTAATAGTGATATTTATCGTGATGTTTATCAATCACAGATGAAAGGAGCTGATAAGGATGAAAGCAAATAAACAACCAATGTCAGGAAAACCTAAGATGGGAAATCCAAAGAAGAGTATTAAAAGACTTTTAGGGTATATATTTAAGAATTACAAGATTCACTGTTTCGTAGTATTAGCATGTATATTAATAAGTTCCATTGCAAGTGTTATTGGAACAATGTTTTTGAAAAACCTTATTGATGATTATATACTTCCATTTATAAATCAAAAAGAAGTAAACTTTACACCACTTTTAATGATGCTTATGAAAATGGCAGTAGTATATTATGTTGGTGTTTTAGCAACATGGACATTCAGTAGAATTATGGTTAATGTTTCTCAAGGGACTTTAAAGAGTATAAGAGATGATTTATTTGAGCATATGGAAACACTTCCTATAAAGTATTTTGACACTCACGCTCATGGAGATATTATGAGTGTTTATACTAATGATACAGATACTTTACGTCAAATGATAAGTCAAAGTTTACCACAGCTTTTATCATCAATAATTACTGTGGTAAGTGTTTTAGTTTCAATGATTATTTTAAATATTCCACTTACGATTATTACTTTAATTATGGTTTCATTAATGATGTTTGTAACTAAAAAAATTGCTGGAAAAAGTTCTAAGTATTTTATGGCACAACAAAAAAATATTGGTGCATTAAATGGATATATAGAAGAAATGATTGAAGGTCAAAAGGTAGTTAAGGTATTCTGTCATGAAGATAAAAGTATTGAAGATTTTGATAGATTAAATGAACAACTTAATAATAGTGCAAATAATGCAAATAAGTTTGCAAATGTTTTAATGCCTATTATGAATAACATGGGACATTTAAATTATGTTATTACAGCAATGGTTGGTTCAGTACTTGCTATTTTAGGTGTTGGTAATTTCACATTAGGTGGACTTGCTTCATTCCTACAATTTAATAAATCATTTAATCAACCAATTTCACAAATATCAATGCAATTAAATTCAGTTATTATGGCACTTGCTGGTGCAGATAGAATATTTGAATTACTTGATGAAAAATCTGAAGAAGATGAGGGATATGTTGAACTTGTAAATGCAAAGATAGATGAAAATGGTACAATTACTGAAGTTAAAGAAAGAACAGGAATCTGGGCTTGGAGACATTATCACAAGGATGATGGAACAACAACATATAAAAAGCTTGAAGGTCACGTAGAATTTGATGGAGTAGATTTTGGTTACAATGATGAAAAAATTATACTTCATGATATTGTAATTAATGCACGACCAGGAGAAAAGATTGCTTTTGTAGGGGCAACAGGAGCTGGTAAAACAACAATTACAAACTTAATAAATAGATTCTATGATATTCAAGATGGTAAGATTCGTTATGATGGAATTAATATAAATAAGATTAAGAAAAATGACTTAAGAAGATCCCTTGGAATTGTTCTTCAAGACACACATCTATTTACTGGAACGGTTATGGAAAATATAAGATACGGTAAATTAGATGCAACTGATGAAGAAGTAATAGCAGCTGCAAAACTTGCAAATGCTGACCACTTTATAGATCACCTTCCAAATGGATATGATACTATTTTGACTGGAGACGGTGGAAATTTATCACAAGGTCAAAGACAATTACTTGCAATTGCAAGAGCTGCAGTTGCTAATCCTCCTGTATTGATTCTAGACGAAGCAACATCAAGTATTGATACAAGAACAGAAAAAATTGTTCAAGAGGGTATGGATAAGCTTATGGAAGGAAGAACCGTATTTGTTATTGCCCATAGATTATCTACAATTAAAAACTCAGATGTTATTATGGTTCTTGATCAAGGAAGAATTATTGAAAGAGGAAATCATGATAGGTTAATTGAGAAAAAGGGAGTTTACTACGAACTATATACTGGTTTACTTGAACAAAGTTAAATATTTAAAGAGTGCTTAAATTTAAGCACTCTTTATTAATATACTAATTAAAATTATTGCTGAGATAATTTGAAGTAATCCTATAAATAATCCGTATAAGGATACTGATTTTCCTTGTTTAATTAAATCTTTTACATTAACTCTTAATCCTATAGCAGCTAAAGCAATTATTTCAAATTTATTGCTTATTTCTTTGCAAATAATGGAAACATCATTGCTTATTATATTTAAAGAGAATAAGGCACAAGTTATAAAGAATCCTATTACATACCATGGAACCTTTATTTTTCCTTTTTCTATATTTTCTACTTCATCTTTTACTATTTCCTTATTTGATTTATGTTTTAAATGACCTAATACAAATACAACAACTACTAAAAATATTATACGTACAATTTTAAATATTGTAGACAAATCTTTTACATGCTCACTTACCATGGCTCCACTAGCTACAACTTGTCCTACTGATTGTAATATTCCTCCTATCATGGCAGATGTTTGAGTAAGCTCATTATTATATAAGAATTGAGAGATTATTGGTAATAAGAACATAAGGACTATACCAGTTACATTAACAATAGTTATTGATATTCCTTTTTCTTTATCATCAGCTCCAATTACAGGTGATGTGGCTGCTATTGCAGAAGATCCACATACTGCATTACCACTTGCCATCATATATCTAAAGTTATCTGAAAAGCCTAATTTTTTACCTATATATAATGCTCCTATTATTGTAACTGTCATTTGCAATACTATAAATATTACTCCAGAAAATCCAATTTCAGATATTGTAGATATACTTAGTGTTGCACCTAATAATACTATTGAGTATGATAATAAATCTGTTTCTGAAAATTTATATCCTTTTTGGAATATATCCTGATTTAAAAATAAATTACCTACAAACATACCTAAGAATATAGCTATAGATGCTGCTCCAAGTTTTGGAATAAATTTGGCAATAATCATACTTAAATATGCTACTAATACAGAAACTATAAGCCCTGGTAATATATCCTTTATATTTTTTATAAAATTATTATTGAGTTTTTTCATTTATAATGATCCTTTCATGTGATGTACATGTTTAATTTTAAATCTATATTTATAATTTGTTAAATATGAGTTTTTTATAAGGCATATAAGTATTTACATATATATAAGTGATTACCTATATATAACATAAAAAAAATGTATTTAACAAATAAAAAAAATAGTTTTAATATAGACATTGTGAAATTTACATTTGAAATATGAAAGGAGTATTATCATGGAAAAAAGATATACTAAAAAATAATAGCAGTAGTAAGAAAAAATATATTATGGTATTTGTATGTATGTTTATGCAAGCAATACCATTTGGGGTTGCACAAAATATTCAACCTTTATTTATACCCTATGTAATCAAAGATTTTGGATTCTCATTAGCGGCATTTTCTTTAATATTTACATTTGGAGCTATGGCATCAGCAGCATTTTCTCCATTTTTAGGAAAGTTATTTGGTAAAGTAAATATAAAAGTACTATTTATAATAGGTACGGTATTATCATCAGTAGGATTTTTAGGATTTGGTTTTTGTAAAACATTACCTCAATTCTACATATTATCTGCAGTATCTCAAGTAGGATGTGTTTTATTCTCTGGGCTAGGTGTCCCATATGTAATAAATAACTGGTTCCCTAAAAAAGGTAGAGGTAAAGCGTTAGGTATAGCATTCTCTGGTGGTTCAATAGGTAATGTGTTTTTACAACAAATTACATCACAAATGTTAGCATCAAGTGGTGCAAGTCATAGCTATAGAGTATTTGGATTAATTTCGTTATTATGTAGTCTACCAATAATTTTATTATTTATAAGAATGCCTAAGCCTGGTGAGGTAGAAATAGTTGAGGAAAATGTGAATGAATTAAATGAAGAGAATAAAGGATTTTAAGGTTTAGGAGCAAAAGCAACTACTAAGAATAAGTATTTCTGGACATTCTCAATAGGATATGCAACAATAGCAATTGCTATATCAGCATTAAGTACTCAATATGCAACATATTTTACAGGTGAACTTGGAATGAGCGCAACACTAGTTGGTACATTAGGTTCAGTATTTGCGTTATTCTGTTTAATAGGAAATGTAACTGGATGAGCTTTATTTGATAAAATAGGAACATTAAAAACAATGTCTATATCATTAATACTTTCAATCATAGCTATAATAGGATTAATGATGGCTGGTGAAATTCATAGTTTAGCATTTTTATTCTCTGTAGCATATGGATTAAATGTTTATT
>NZ_JAGHFM010000333.1 GCF_017888745.1 Terrisporobacter sp.
ACAGTTATAAAATAAACATCAACTTTTAAAATAATTAAAATAAAACGGTGAACATTCTGTTCACCGTTTTTATATTAATAATATTTATGTGTCTATTTATTATTTTTTTTAATTGCAGCTTGAGCAGTGGCAAGTCTTGCTATTGGAACTCTATATGGTGAACAAGATACATAGTTTAATCCACTATTATAGCAGAACTCCACTGATGTAGGGTCTCCACCATGTTCTCCACATATTCCAAGCTTGATTTCTTGACCTTTAACTTCTCTAGCAAGTGTTGATGCCATCTTAACTAATTTACCAACACCATTTTGGTCTAACACTTGGAATGGATCTTTTTCTAGTATTTCTTCATCAACATATTGCCCTAAGAATTTACCAGCATCATCTCTTGAATATCCAAATGTCATCTGCGTTAAATCATTCGTACCAAAACTGAAGAAATCAGCTTCTTTAGCTATTTCATCAGCTATTAAGCAAGCACGAGGTATTTCTATCATTGTGCCTACTGTATATTTTAAATCCATATTATTTTCTTCTATTATTCTATTTGCCGTTTCTACTATAATATTTTTAACTACTCTAAATTCATTTAATGCTCCTACAAGAGGTATCATTATTTCTGGTTCAACATTTAAACCTTCTTTATTTACTTCTATAGCTGCATTTATTATAGCTTTCGTTTGCATCACAGCAATTTCAGGATAAGTTACTGCAAGTCTGCATCCTCTATGTCCTAACATTGGATTGAATTCAGCTAAATCAACAATTCTTTTTTTAATTTCTTTAGCATCTATATTCATATCTTTTGATAGTTCTTCTATAGTTTCATCATCATGTGGCAAAAATTCGTGTAACGGTGGATCTAATAATCTTATATTAACAGGTCTTTCTCCCATTACTCTATAAATATCTACAAAATCTTGTTGTTGCATTGGTAATAATTTATCTAGAGCTTCTACTCTATCTTCTACGGTCTTTGATAATATCATTTTTCTTACAGCAGGTATTCTATCTTCATCAAAGAACATATGCTCAGTTCTACAAAGCCCTATACCTTCAGCTCCAAATTCTACAGCTGCTTTTGCATCTCTTGGATTATCTGCATTAGTTCTAACTTTCATATCCCTAATTTCATCAACCCAACTCATAAGTTTTTCAAAGTTTCCAGTCATAGCAACTTCTGCTTTAGCAACTTCACCTAAATAAACATTACCAGTTGAACCATCAAGAGATATATAATCACCTTCCCTTAATACTATATCATCTGTTCTAACTTCTTTAGCTATCTCATCAACTTTTATTTCTCCACATCCAGCTACACAACATTTTCCCATACCTCTTGCAACAACTGCCGCATGAGATGTCATACCGCCTCTTGCAGTAAGTATACCTTGTGAACAAACCATACCCTCTATATCTTCCGGAGAAGTCTCTTGTCTTACTAAGATAACTTTTTCTCCTGATTTAGACGCTTCCACTGCTTCTTCTGCAGTAAAGTATATCTTACCACTTCCTGCACCTGGTGAAGCTGGTAATCCTTTAGTTAATATTGTAGCTTCTTTTAATGCCTTATCTTCAAATTTTGGATGAAGCAATTGGTCTAATTGTTTAGGATCTATTCTCATTATAGCTTCTTCTTTAGTTAATAACCCTTCTTCAACTAGATCTACAGCTACATTTATTGCAGAAGCAGCAGTTCTTTTACCATTTCTAGTTTGTAAGAAGAATAATCTTCCTTTTTCTATAGTAAACTCTACATCTTGCATATCTCTATAGTGATTTTCTAATACTTTTACTGTTTCTATAAATTGATTATATATTTCTGGCATTACTTCTTTTAATTTATTTATTGGTTCAGGTGTTCTAATTCCTGCAACAACATCTTCGCCTTGAGCATTTATTAAGTATTCACCTAATAATTTATTTTCTCCTGTTGCTGGGTCCCTAGTAAATGCAACTCCTGTTCCAGAAGTATCACCCATATTACCAAATACCATAGATTGAATATTAACAGCAGTTCCTAAATCATTTGGAATATCATTTAATCTACGATATACTATAGCTCTTGGGTTATTCCAAGATCTAAATACCGCTTCTACAGCTAACATTAATTGTTTCTTTGGATCTTGAGGAAACTCTTCTCTAACTTCTTTTTTATAAATTGATTTATACTCTTCAACTATTTCTTTTAAATGCTCGCTTGTTAAGTCTGTGTCATATTTAAAGTTATTTTCCTCTTTGAATCTGTCTAATACATTTTCAAATTTATACTTTGGTACTTCCATAGCTACATCAGAAAACATTTGAATAAATCTTCTATAGCTATCATAAGCAAATCTTTCATTGTCAGTAGCTTTTGCTAAAGCTTTTACTGTATTATCATTTAAACCTAAATTAAGAATTGTATCCATCATTCCTGGCATTGATATAACTGCTCCAGAACGAACAGATACTAGTAGTGGATTTTCTTCACTTCCTAATTTCTTATTTAAATCTTTCTCTAATACAGATAGTTTTTCTTCAATTTGATCTATTACTTCTTGTTTTATTGTTTTGTTATTTTCATAGTAATTGTTACATGCTTGTGTTGTTATAGTAAACCCTGGCGGTACAGGTAAATTTATCTTAGTCATTTCAGCTAAGTTTGCTCCTTTTCCACCTAGTAAAGACTTTATCTCTTTACTTCCTTCATTGAAGCTATAAACATATTTAACACTCATATTTACAATCCCCTTTAAAAAAATTTATTTATGAAATCTAAATTAATATAGATTATTTAGCTGTGTGTATTTTTTTCTTTAATCCATTTTCTTTCATTATATCTAGTATTAATCCAGCAGTTTCTTCGATAGCCTTATTTGCTACATTGATTACTGGACAAGATAGTTTTTTCATTATTTTATCAGAGTAATCTAACTCTTCTAAGATTCTATCTAATTTTGCATAATTAGCATTACTTGATAAACCTAAAGCTTTTAATCTTGCTTGTCTTATTTCATTTAACTTTTCTGGTGTATTTGTTAACCCTATTATTTTTTTAGGATTTATTTCAAATACTTCTTTTGGTATAGGTATCTCAGGTACTAAAGGAATATTTGCAACTTTGATATTTCTATTTGCTAAATACATACTAAGCGGTGTTTTAGATGTTCTAGAAATTCCAACTAAAACTAAATCTGCATTTAACACACCTCTTGGGTCTTTTCCATCATCATATTTAACTGCAAATTCTATAGCTTCTATTCTTCTGAAATATTCTTCATTCATTCTTCTAATAATACCAGGTTCTCTCCTTGGAGATTCTCCAATTTTATCAGATAATATATTTAGTATCTGTGACATTAAGTCAACACAATGTAAGTTTTCTCTTGAACAAAACTCTTCTACAGTATCACCTAAATTTTCACTTACTAATGTATAAACTATTATCGCATTTTCTTTTTTTGCACTTTCTAATATTTCTATTAATATTTCTTTATTAGATACATAAGGAAATCTTCTAACTTCATAGCTTTCTTCTTTTATATCAAATTGGGATATAGCCGCTTTTGCAACTTGTTGGGCTGTTTCACCTATGGAATCAGATATTGCATATAATATAAAACTCTCCATCTTCTCCTCCTTAATTGTCAACTATTTCCAAAAATAATTTTGTTATATTAGTTTTGGATATTTTTCCAATTACCCTAGTTTTATTATCTATATTCTCAACTATTGGTATAGAATCAATTTCATGCTCTATTATTTTTTTTGCAACTAATACAATGCTTTCATCTTTTATTGCAGTAACTATATTTGGAGTTCTTGTCATTATCATACCTATAGGCATTTTATTCATATCCCCTCCACCTATAGTTGCTTTTAATAAATCTTTTCTTGAAACCACACCACATAAGCTATCATCTTTGTCTATAATAAAAATTGTTCCTGCATCAGATAAAAACATATTAACAATTACTTCATACAGGCTATCATCTTTTTTAGCTACTACTGGTATCCCCATAACTTCTTCAACTTTTTTATTTTTTATATCATTTCCTACAAAATTTAAGTTGCTTATACCAGAATAAAAATATCCTACCTTAGGCCTTGCATCTAAAATTCCTGTCATTGTTAATATAGCTAAGTCAGATCTTAATGTAGCTCTAGTAACACTTAAAATAGAAGCTATTTGTTCACTTGTAATAGGCTCATTTTCTTTAACTATTTCTATAATCTTTTGTTGTCTTTGGTTAAGTTGAATGACAATCACCCTCTTTCAATATGATACACTATTTATCCGTTTTATCTTATATAGTATATTATATATCTTTATATACTATTATGTAAATAGATTTTTTATTCATTTATGATGTATTTTTTATATTTTTCTCTATTTTCTTATTAGTTTTAACTTTCATTTACATTATAATGCATATAATATTACAACTTGCTTAATATATATGCCATACTTTTTATTTTCATAAATACTATATCTTTATACTTTCTATAAATATGATGTAATAAAGATTAAAAAGACCTTCCTTTTAAGTGAAATAGGGCTAAAAGGAAGGTTGTTTTTTTCTTATATTTTATTTATATACTATTTTTGATAAGTCACAAATTGTTAGCATAGTACTGTAAATTTGCTTTAATAATCCTAATCTATTTTCTTTAATAGCTTCATCTTTGTCCATTACCATAACATTATCAAATAAATTATCTACTAATGGTCTTAATGTTGCAAAAGCATCTAAAGCTTCATTATATTTCTTATCATTTAATAAACTCTCAACATTTACTTTTATTTCTTTAAAGCTATTATATAGTTTTACTTCTGCATCTTCTTTTAATAGTTCTTCTTTAACAGTATCACCAGTAGCTTTTTGTGCTAAAGTTGAAACTCTATTAAATGCAGTTAACATTTCTACTAACTCATCTTTTTGAAGCCATCTGTTTAGCTCTAATGCTCTAGTATGTATATCTGATATATCATCTAGATTATTATTTAATACTGCATCTATAACATCATATCTTATTCCTAAATCTTTAAATAAGTTTTTAACTCTTTCAACAAAGAATTCAACTATTTGTTCACTTACTTCTTCTTTGTTAAATTCAAGATCAGAATAATTATCTAATGCTGCACTAATTAAACTATTTAAGTTAACAGATAATTTTTTATCTAATAATATGCTTAATATACCTAGTGCTTGACGTCTTAAAGCATAAGGGTCTTGAGAACCAGATGGTTTTATTCCAATAGCAAAGAATCCAGCTATTGAATCTAATTTATCAGCTATTGATAAAGCTATCCCCGCATTAGTCTCAGGTAATATATCTCCAGCAAATCTTGGAAGATAATGTTCAAATATACCTTCACAAACCTCTTCATTTTCACCGCTTATTTTAGCATAATCTCTACCCATTATACCTTGAAGTTCTGTAAACTCGAATACCATGTTTGTAACAAGATCAGCTTTACATAGTTTAGCAGCTCTTATAGTGTTTTCTTTACTTTCTGTCATGTTTAATTCATCTATTATAGCTTGTGATAATTTCTCTATTCTTAAAGTTTTATCATATACTGTACCAAGTTTAGCTTGGAATACAACAGTGTGTAATTTTTCTATAAAGCTTTCTAAAGATTTTTTAGTATCTTCTTTATAGAAGAATAAAGCATCTGCTAGTCTTGCCTTTAAAACTTTTTCATTACCAGCTTTGACTAAATCTATTCTATTAGAATCTCCATTTCTAACTGCTATAAAGTTTGGTAGTAATTTACCATCTTTTAATACTGGGAAGTATCTTTGATGTTCTTTCATTGGTGTAGTTACAACTTCTTTAGGAAGTTTAACATAATCTTCTTCAAACTCACCATAGAAAGCAGTTGGATACTCTACTAAGAATGTTATTTCTTCTAATAAATCTTCATCAAGTTCAACTTCTCCACCTAAAGAATTAGCAACCTCTATAGCTTGATTTCTTATCATTTCTTTTCTTTTATTTTGATCTAATACTATGTAATTGTTTTCTAATTTTTCGAAGTACTCTTCTATTGAATTTACTTCAAATTCCCTTTCTCCAAGGAATCTATGTCCTTTAGTTATATTAGAAGCTTTTATTCCTTCTAAATCTACTTCAAGTACATTATCATTTAATAGAGCTACCATCCATCTTATTGGTCTAGCAAATCTCATATTTTTTCCACCCCAACGCATAGCTTTAGGGAATGTTACATTTTTTATAGATTCTGGTATTATATTCTTTAATACTTCGCTAGTTTCTTTACCTTCCTGCTTTATAGTACCAAATAAATACTCTGCATTTCCTACTTGTTTAAAGTATACATCTTCTTCTTTTAAACCTTTACTTTTCATAAATCCAAGCGCTGGCTTAGTGAAGTTTCCTTCTGCATCGAAAGCTATTTTTTTAGCAGGTCCTTTAACTTCTTCTTCTAAATTACTTGCTTTATCAGCTATATTTTTTATTACAAAAGTTAATCTTCTTGGAGTTGCATACTTTTCTATATTATCAAAGTTTACTCTTTCTTCTGTTAATAATTTACTTAAATTATTTTCTATTTGATCTAATGTAGATTGTCCAAATCTTGATGGTAATTCTTCTACCCCAATTTCTAATAAAAGGTAATTATTCATTATTTGTCACCTTCCTTTAATAGTGGATATCCTAATTCTTCTCTTTGCTTAACATATAGTTCAGCTACTGCCTTTGCCATATTTCTAACTCTTCCTATAAATGAAGCTCTTTGGCTAACACCTATGGCACCTCTTGCATCTAATGTATTAAATGTATGAGAACATTTTAAGACATAATCATAAGCAGGTATCACTAATCCTCTGTCTATTATTCTTAAAGCTTCTTTTTCATATGTATCAAATAAGTTAAACAGCATATCTGCATCACATTCGTCAAATGAATATGTACTATTTTCAAATTCAGCTTGTCTGAAAACATCTCCATAAGTTATGTTATCATTCCATTTTAAATCATAAACACTGTCTACATCTTGGATGTACATTGCAAGTCTTTCTAAACCATAAGTTATTTCTCCAGTTTCTAACTCACATTCTATACCTCCAACTTGTTGGAAATATGTGAATTGAGTAACTTCCATACCGTCTAACCAAACTTCCCATCCAAGACCCCAAGCACCAACTGTAGTTGATTCCCAGTTATCTTCAACAAATCTTATATCATGCTCTAGTGGATTAATCCCTATAGCCTCTAAACTTTTTAAATATAATTCTTGTATATTTTCTGGAGATGGTTTTAATATAACTTGGAATTGGTGATGTTGATATAATCTATTTGGATTTTCACCATATCTTCCATCTGCAGGTCTTCTTGATGGCTCTACATAACAAACACTCCATGGTTCTGGTCCTAATGATCTTAAGATCGTGTTTGGATTCATTGTTCCAGCACCTTTTTCAACATCATAAGGTTGCATCATAATACATCCTTGCTTAGACCAGTAACTTTGAAGCGCTAGTATCATATCTTGAAAATTCATAATAATACCTCCTAAATTTTATTTGTTACCTATTTATAGCAATAAGGCCTTCCGTATCCACGAAAGGCCTCTTAATACTTCGTTTATATTTGTAAGAATAACAAAACATAAAAAATTTGTCAATAAACTAGACTATTATTTATTACTCTTCATCATTTTTTTCTCTATAATCTTGTTTACTTAGATTTATAATGACATCTTCGTCACTACTATCTTCGTTTTTATCTTCTGTATTTTTATTTTTTTTATCTACAGCACTTTTTACATCTTTAGCTGCATTGCTTAACATATCTTTTATAATAGTCAATTTTTCTTCACTAAATTCTCCTAAGTCTACTACTGTGCCTTCATCTTCATTTTTAATTTTTATTCTATATTTTGCTAATACTGATGCTGAAAAACCTATTAATGATAACATAGGTGCAAACACAACACCTACAACTCCTACAGTAATAGGCACGTTCATTATTATTTTTCCATTTTTTTCAATTACTATACGTACTACGTTACTTTTTCTTATAAGTTCTGATATATCTTCTTTCATTTGTTCAGAATCTTTACCAAATATATCTTCAAATGTTTTTTTACTATTACTACTTTCTTCGTTTTGATTAGTGTCATTATCTTGTAGTAAAATTATAGCATCTACCACGTCTCCATTAGATTTTATAAGTGCTTCTTTAACCTGTGCATAAGTTGCACCAGGAACTCTCTCCATAACTTGGTCAATAGCTTCTATAGTTATATTACTCACTTAATACACTCCTTTTTTATTTAGACTTTTTAAAACATTTAAGGATTTATCATTTATTTTTCCCAAATATACATCCATATATATTTTTAAAATTTTACTTAGCTCATTAATAAGGTATTTTGATACCTTTGCTTTTGAACAGGATAGTATATCATTGTCTAGTATATATTGTATAAGTTTTGTAGTAGTTATATTCATATTTAAATTATGTTCAAAGTGTTCACTGCACCTCTCACATAATACTCCTCCTTCATATACATTAAATACTGGATTTTTAAAATCATTGTTGTAGCAATTTACACATGTTTTAACTATTGGTTTAAATCCTATGTAATCTAAAAACTTAAGTTCAAAACAAAGAGTTATATATTCCATATCTATATCTTCTTCTGAAAATAAATATAACGATTGAGCAAGTAGTATAAATAATCTATTATTTGATTGATTTTCTATTAAAAAAGTATCAACTAATTTTAATATATGAGTTGCATAAGAAAAAGCGTCAAAATTATAAGATAAATTATAAAAACTTTTTATTATCTCACTTTGAGCAACTCTATACATATTCCCTTCTTTTTTTAAGGTAAAGTTTGAATAAGCAAATATTTGCGAAGAAGACAATAAAGAGCTTTTACTTTTCTTAGCACCTCTAGCTACTGCAGATATTTTTCCCAGTTTTCGTGTAAATATAGTTAAAATTAGGTCATTCTCTTTATAAGCAACTGATTTAAGTACTATACCCTGGGTATTTAAAACTACCATTATTAATCTCCCTTTTTTTCGCTCTTCTTAAGTAAAGTATTGTGATTATTAATATATAAATAAGCCTCTATATTTCCTGTAGTTTTAAAAATTTGCCAAAATAAATTGTACATATTATTACCCCCTTCTCACAATTTATTAATATTTTTCGTAAGAAAAGGGTAAATAATTCATTATTTTAGCAAACAATTTTTTACAAAAACATAGTTGTTATTATAAAGAATATACATATTCCTATAAAATCAAGTATAACTGATACTAATGGGGCTGATACTATAGATGTGTCAATTTCTAATTTTTTTAGTAAGACTGGCACAAATGCACCTACAGTCGCTCCAAAAATCATATTTATTAATACAGCTATAGATACTAATAAAGCTATATTAACATCACTTATTATAAAATAAGTACCTATTCCTGTTATTATCCCACAGAATATACCTGTTATTAACCCGACTATAACCTCTTTTAGTATATTAGTGTTACCTGCATCTTTATTACCCAAAGTCATAAGTGTTATAGATGAGGATTGCATACCTATACTTCCACCTAAACATAATATAACTGGTAAAAATAATAATATCTTTACATAACTAGAATCTGTTCCTATAAAATTAAGCTTTGTTAATATAAGTGTAGAAAGTAATCCCATAGCTAAAATTATAACTAACCATGGTGTTCTCGCTCTTAAAGATGATGTTATTTGTTGAATTGGTGTAGCATTTTGATTTTCTACCACATCCCTTTCATGTTCAGAAGAACCGGCTAATTTATATAGATCTTCACTTGCTTCTTCTTCCATAACATCTATTATATCGTCTACTGTTATTATACCTTTTAAAATACCTTCTTTGTCCGTTACAGGTATTGCAATTAAATCATATTTAGATACTAATCTAACAGCTTCTTCTCTATCTTCATCAACACCTATGGATATTATATTTTCACTCATTAAGTCTTCTACTATGACAGAATCTCTTGCAGTAATAAGCTCTCTAAGTGATAAAACTCCAACTAATTTTTCATCATTGTCAATCACATATATATAGTAAATTGTTTCTGCATCTAATGCATTTTCTCTCATGTGTTCTATGGCATCTTTAGCAGTCATATTTTTATTTATTTCAATATATCCAGTAGTCATTATACCACCAGCAGAATCTTCATCATAAACTAGTAATTCTTTCACATCATTAGCATCTTCTTTACTCAAAAGATTCATTATATTTTGTCTTTCATCTTCTTCCATTTGACTTAAAATATCAGTCATATCATCTAAAGACATTTGTTCCAATATATTTTTACCATGCTCTTGATCAATATTTGATAAAATAGATTTAAAAAATTCTGGACCACTTTCTTCTAAAATAGAAGCAGACATATCTATTGGTAATACTTCAAACAATTTTATTTTCATTTCTTCTTCTAAGTTTTCCATTACATCAAATATATCCATAATATGATACTCTTCTAGTAATTCCCTTAGATCTAATAATTTATTATTTTCAAGTAAGTATATAACATCCCTTAACAATTCCTTGGAATCTTCTTGTTTCTTATCCATATAATCCACCTTTATTTATCATTGTATCCAAAATCACTAATGTAATTTTGTGAATTCCTCCAATTTTCCTTAACTTTTACCCATAATTGAAGGTTAACTTTAGCTCCTAAAAGTAATTCCATATCTTCTCTAGCTGACTTTCCTATACCTTTTAGTTTTCTACCATTCTTTCCTATAATTATACCCTTATGCGAAGTTCTTTCGCAACATATGACAGCTGAAATATCAATTATATTTTGAGACTCTCTAAATTTCATTCTTTCAACCTCTACTGCTACGCCATGCGGTACTTCATCATGTACATAGTGTAGAACTTTTTCTCTTATTAATTCAGAAACTAAAACTCTCTCCGGTTGATCAGTAATCATATAGTCTGGGAAGTATTTTGGACCTTCTTCAAGATAGTTTTCTACTACTTTTAATAACTCTTTTATGTTTCTTCCTTTTAAAGCTGAGACTGGTACTATTTCTTTAAATATACCTTCTTCATTGTATAATTTCATTAAATTGAATAAATCAGCTTCTTCTATTTGATCTATTTTATTTATAACTAAAACTATAGGAGTTTTTATATTTCTTAAATCTTCTATTATTTTTCTATCACCTGGTCCTATCTTTTTAGAATCATCAACTACAAATAATACTACATCAACATTTTTAAATGCATCTGTAGCTGATTTAACCATGAACTCTCCTAATTTGTTCTTAGGCTTATGTATACCTGGTGTATCTAAAAATACCATTTGACAATCATCTGAAGTATATACTGCCTGAATAGTATTTCTTGTTGTTTGAGGTTTATCACTCATTATAGCAATTTTTTCTCCTACAACATTATTCATTAATGTAGATTTTCCAACGTTCGGTCTACCTACTATGCTTATAAATCCTGACTTGAACATCTATAATTCTCCTAACTCATCTTTTGATTATTTATGTTATTGTTCATTTTTCACTATATTTTTCAGATATTCGTATAGTAAAATATTTTTATATAAAATATTATTAAATATCTAACATTATATTATATTATATCATATTTTAATAAAAGTTTATGATTTTTAACTGGAAAACTAACATAGCAACTAGTATTCCTAGTAATGCTCCTGCAACTGTTTCCCAAAATGTATGTATTTTTCCTTCTATCCTACTTTGAGCTACTAGGATTGCCATAATATATGCCAAAGCACAAGCCGTTGCTCTTTCAATCATCATTGTTATGGCTGTTGCAAGAGCAAAAGCTAATGCTGCATGACCACTTGGCATACCTCCCTTTAAAGGTGTACCTGTAAAAGTTAATGCCTTTACTACAACAACTGCTATTAATACTAATACTACACAAATTAATGTAACATGAGGATCAGACTTTCTTATGGCAAATATTAAAGATTTTGTTATATCATTGAACTTGTCATAAAAAATCAAATATCCTACTGCAACTGCATTTAAAGCGGATATTAGTACCCCTCCAGCTGCCACATCTTTAGCAATTTTGGCTAGATGATGATACTTATCTGTGACTAAGTCAACAGTATTTTCTATGGCTGTATTAAACATTTCAGATACTATGACTAAAGAAATAGATAAAATTAAAATCATCCTCTCAAATGTAGTTAAATCAAAAAACAAACTTGCCATTAAAACTATTACAGCAATAAAATAATGTATTTTCATATTTCGTTCATATTTAAAGGTATATAAAATCCCCTGGATAGCAGCATTAAATGCTTCTATTATATTAGGGTGATGCTTTTTATCTCTCATAAAGATTACTCCCTTGTTATTCCTAACTTACTTAAAATATGTTCTTCTTTTTCTCTCATTTCCCTTGTATTTTCTTCTGTATCATGGTCATAACCTAATAAATGAAACATACTATGACACACTAAGAAGCATACTTCTCTTTCAAAACTGTGATTATATTCTCTACTTTGTTCAAATGCTTTTTCTAAAGATATAACTATATCACCTAAAGATTCTTCTCCAAAATCCACATCAAACTCTTCATCTACTAATAGAGGAAAAGATAATACATCTGTAGGTCTATTAACACCTCTAAAATCTCTATTTAATTGATGTATTTCTTTATTATCTACAAATGATAAACTTACCTCATAATCATCATCATATCCTTCATAGTCTAAACATTCAGAGATTATATCTTTTATTCTTTCTATTAATTCTTCTTTAACTTCTAATTTATCTTGTCTATTGTCTATTATCAGTTCCATTGTTCCACCTTCTATTGTCTTATTTTTTATCATTTCTTTTGATTTCTTGTTTTTTATTTTTGTTAAATTCTTCTCTTTTCTCAAATTTCTCGTAAGCTCTTATAATTCGTTGTACTAACTCATGTCTTACAACATCTTTATCAGTTAACTGTATACTTCCAACACCTTGTATGTTTTTTAAGATTTTTGTAGCTTGAACTAATCCACTTCTTTTAGTATTTGGTAAATCTGTTTGAGTGACATCGCCTGTTACTACAGCTTTAGAACCAAATCCAAGTCTCGTCAAAAACATCTTCATTTGTTCTGGTGTAGTATTTTGAGCTTCATCTAATATTATAAATGCATTATCAAGTGTTCTACCTCTCATAAAAGCTAATGGTGCTACTTCAATAGTACCTCTTTCTAAATATTTATTAAATCTGTCAGCTCCTAACATATCAAATAATGCATCGTATAATGGTCTTAAATAAGGATCTACCTTATCTTTTAAATCTCCTGGTAAAAATCCTAAACTTTCCCCTGCTTCAACTGCTGGTCTAGTTAATATAATCCTGCTTACTTCATCTCTTTTAAACGCTTTCACTGCCATAGCTACAGCTAGATAAGTCTTTCCTGTTCCTGCGGGACCTATACCAAAAGTAATATCATTTTTTTCTATTAACTCTACATACTCTTTCTGACCTAAAGTCTTAGGCTGTATAGGCTTACCTTTCTTAGTAAGTATTATTACATCTTCTAACTCTTTTATCTTCATCTCACTGCCTTCTAATAAAAGAGATAATGAGTATGTAATACTTTGCTTATCTAATGATTTTCCATTTGATACAGTATCATGTAATTCTGTCATTAGTTTTAATGCTAAATCTACATTTTTTTCTTCTCCCATTAAAACAATATTACCTTCTCTAAGTATTACATCTATACTTAGAGCATTTTCTATTAATTTAATATTTTCATCAAAATTTCCAAATAGCTCTCTTTCAAAT
Organism: Terrisporobacter sp.; assembly: GCF_017888745.1. GTDB lineage: Bacteria > Bacillota > Clostridia > Peptostreptococcales > Peptostreptococcaceae > Terrisporobacter. The sequence continues at coordinate 13,817 of NZ_JAGHFM010000333.1, forward strand.
TTTTCTTCTGATACTATAAACTTTTTTTGAATTATCAACTGAACTATTCCTCCTTAAGTCATATAAATTTATTAGTTATTGCCTTCTTCTTTATCTTCTTCATTACTATTATCGCTATCTTCTTCAAACTCATTTCTTATATCATTAATAGGTCTTTTTTGAGGATTAGAATTTTGCTCTTCACCTTCTTCTTTTATTTTTTTTTCTTGGTTAGATTTAATTATTGCTTCAGCTTCACTCTTATTAAGAATCTCAAGCTTTGCAATATTTTCGCTTGTTTGAACTGTTACTACATATTCTACCATATTAGGAGTTACATTATATTTATCTTTTGAAACAATATTTCTTGCAGATACAGGTATTGTATATTGTAACTCTTTTAATACCTGTCTAGATAAATCTTCTTTTAGTTTTTCAACGTCAACTTTATTTTCTACTTTTCTTACTTCATAAAAAGTACTTACTATTACTTTTAAAGGAAATGTATAATCTCCTAGTCTGAGTTCATATGTTTTATTTTCAATTTCATAATCTTTATACTTTATGTTTCTCATTATTTTATATTTTTTATCATAGAAACTTATGGTATAAACATTTTTACTTTTTCCTGTTCTTTGATTTTTTACATCTATGTAATTTGAACTTTTTTTAGCCTCATAAAATGTAGTTGCCCAAACTTCTGGTATAGCTGTAGTACTAGCTCCATTAATTAATACATCACCTTTTTTTACAATATCCCCTTCTTCAACAAGAGCCTCTCCACTTCTAGCTACTACTTTTTCTATTATACCATCTTTTGTCGCTATAATATTACAATAATTTGAGCTATCTTCCTGATTTTGGCTTTCTTCTTTTTTAGTTATATTAACAAAAATATTAGTCCCTTTTACATTTATAGATACATATGCGATATCATTAAATTTTCCCATTATATTATCTCTTACCGTTTTTCTGTCTATACTCTTTTTATATACACCTGGCTTAACCCCTTCTTTATACAACTCATTTTTTAAAGCTACTTTATCAATACCTTCTGGAGCTGTTATATATACATCTGTTACAAATAAAGAAGTGGACATTAAAATAACTAGAGATATGACTGCACAAACAACCATACCTCTATATGTATAAATTCTTTTAGCTATAAATGGGATGCCTGTCTGCTTTTTAACCTTAATATCAAACTTATTACTTCTATGTATTTTTTTCAATCTTTTATAATCTTCTCTATTTATAGAAAATTGTATTTTAGTCTTATTTATCCTATTTACATTGTATACATATATTTTATTTCTTATAAGGTAATTCAAAAAGCTCTCTGTTTCTATTCCCTCTACTGTTAATACATAATATCCTCTTACGAAACTTATCACACTATCTCCTCCTAATCTATATACTCTATTGAGTATATAAGTCCTTTTATTCCTATTTCATTTTCCTCAATATATTTTAGTAATAGTTTGTCTCCTGTTACCTTTACTGTTTTTACTTTTGTTTTTATTTTAATTAGATTAGTATCATAAGTTATAATAGACAAATAGTTTTCTATTCTTACAAATGTATTACTAATCATCGTAACTGTTGGCTGTGTTACTTTTAAATCTGGTGAAATCTCCATCTTTTCATCTCCTCCTTCTGTATATTTTATTAATTAGGTACACTAATGTTTCATTATATTTTCATATTTTTATTTTTCTAATATTTAATACATATCTATATACAAAAAAAACTGAGAATACTCTCAGCTTTTTATATGGTATAAAATTTATAATTTATCTATTTCTTGAATAAATTATAAATTCCAACCTAATAAATTGATCAATAAACGAAGTCGTTGACCACATGAATTTTTCGCCGATATATAGCTCATGCAAAGCGAATTTTAATTTTATTATGTAATATTATCTATTTATAAACCATATAAAATAGTTAAGTATAAATGCATATATTAACCACATTATATATGGTATATTTATATATGCCGCTAAAGGTCTAATTTTATAGAAATTATATATCATTATTACTACAAATATTATAAGTAAAGCTATGTCTACTAGCGCTGTTAATCTTAATTGAAAACCGAAAAATAAAATAGACCAAATGAAATTCAATGCTAATTGCAACCAATAATAAAACATTGCATCCTTCACTTTCATTTCATCTTTCTTATGTGACATTATTATGTATGATGATGTTCCCATTAAAATATATATTATAGTCCATACTATAGGAAATAGGATGCCTGGAGGTGCAAAACCTGGTTTAATAAGTTCATGGTAATATGTAATCATATCTCCCCAACATATCATTTTAGATATTAAACTACTTAAATATCCTATAAGTAGTGGGATTAACACACAATAAATAAACTTTTTAACTTCTTTAACGGATATAATCAATTTCTTACCTCACTTTCCCTTATTATTTCATATATTTCTTCTTAATAAGTATGTACAATAACTGTATTTTATGATTATTTCTTTATAAAACATAAAAAAACCTAGAGATTACTCTCTAGGTTTTTATCTATTGTAAATTTTTCTTTACTAACTCATTTATTAGTTTACCATCAGCTCTGCCTTTTACTTTAGGCATTATTGATGTCATAATTTTTTTCATATCCTTCATAGAAGTAGCTCCTACTTCTGATATGGTAGAAATTACAATTTCATTTAATTCTTCTTCGCTTAATTGTTGAGGTAGGTACTCTTTTAAAACTTCTATCTCTGCTTCTGCTTTACTTACTAAATCATCTCTGCCAGCTTTTTCAAACTCATCACGAGAATCTTTAGTTTGTTTTAATTGCTTTGCAATAAGATCAACTATTTCATCGTCTCCTAATTCAACTCTTTTATCAACTTCATATTGTTTAATAGAAGCTCTAATTAAAGTTATAACAGACTTTTTAATAGCATCTTTATTTTTCATAGAAGATTTTAGATCTTCTTGTAACTTTTGTTTAAGGGACATTCCCCTCACCTCTTTACTTCTATTTACTATCTTTTAGCGTTTTTTCTTCTAGCTGCTTCAGCTTTTTTCTTACGTTTTACACTTGGTTTATCATAGTGCTCTCTTTTTCTTACTTCTGACATTATGCCAGACATTGCACATTGACGTTTAAATCTTCTTAAAGCACTGTCTAATGATTCATTTTCTCTTACTCTTACTTCTGACATTCTTTTTCCCTCCCTCCGATTGCGCGAATTATGCTGGGACTGTAATTTGATTATATCTGCATCACTGCATTACAACCTCACACTTTGTTTATTATAAACTAAAATTATACTTTTATCAAGTATTTAATTATCTATAATTTTAAAATATTTATAAATAACTTATTTTTTTTCAGCTTCATAAAGAGGAAGTTTTTTTCCAGCCAAAACATGATAATGAAGATGTTTAACTTCTTGACCTCCATCTTCCCTACAGTTATTTATAATTCTAAATCCAGCATCACTAAATCCTTTATCTATAGCTATTTTATTTATAACTGAGTGAATATGTGCAACTATTTCCATGTCTTTATCACTAACATCTGCAATACTATCAAAATGTTGTTTAGGAATAACTAATATATGATATGGAGCCACAGGGTTTATATCATTAAAAGCTAGAACCTTATCATCTTCATATACTTTAGTACATGGTATTTCTCCTTTTACTATCTTACAAAATAAACAATCCATTTTTCCACCTCCTAACTATTTACTATTCTATTGCTAAAATTCTACAACTTATACTAAAATTCCTTCTACATATTCATCTTTCACATCTGTAATTTTAACTTTTAATATTTTACCAGATATATCTTCATTAGATGTTACAATAGTTTTTAAATAATTTGGAGTTAATCCTTCATATTTATTATTTCCTATTGATTGTTCAAATAAAACATCAAATTCTTTATTTAACATTCTTGATGCAAATTTTTCAAAGTTTTCTTTATTTAAGCTTAAAAGCTTATCACTTCTTTCATTTTTTACTTGAGGATCTACTTGAGCTTCCATTTCAGCAGCCTTAGTTCCTTTTCTTGGTGAGTATTTGAATATATGCATTTGAGATAATTCTATATCCTTCAAGAAACTGTATGTCTGATCAAACTCTTCTTCTGTTTCGCCAGGGAACCCAACAATTACATCTGTAGTTATAGCAACATTTGGTATTTCTCTTCTTAATTTATCTACTATTTCTTTGTATTCTGCTGTTGTATATCTTCTATTCATTCTTTTTAACGTATCGTCACATCCACTTTGAAGTGATAAATGATAGTGTGGCATAACTTTTTCCATTTTAGCAACTTCATTCACAAATTCATCTGTAAATAGAATAGGTTCAACAGAACTTGTTCTTATTCTTTTTATTCCATCTATTTCATTTATTTGTCTTATTACATCTAAAAGACCTACATTAGCATCTCTTACATCTTTACCATAAGAAGCAACATGTATACCTGTTAACACCACTTCTTCGTATCCATTCTCAGCTAAAATTTTAGCTTCATTGATTATACTTTCCATATCTCTACTTCTTACTTTTCCACCTCTTGCATAAGGTATTATACAGTAAGTGCAGAATCTATCGCACCCATCTTGTATTTTCATAAATGCTCTAGTTCTTCCGTTTGATTGACTTATTTCTATTTCTTCAAAAGCTCTTACTTTCATTATATCATCTACAGTACTAGCTTTTTTCTCTCCTTGAACTTCCTCTAACTTTTTAATTTCATCAACTATAGTTCTTCTTTCATTAGTTCCCATTACAAGGTTTACTTCTTCTATTTCAAGTATTTCTTCTGGAGAAACTTGAGAATAACATCCAACTACTGCTATTATTGAGTCTGGATTTTTCTTTTTCATTCTTCTTATATATTGACGTGATTTTCTATCACTCATATGCGTTACAGTACAAGTGTTTATAACATATACATCTGCATAATCTTCACTACCAACTTGCTCATATCCATCTTCTTTGAACATTTCAAGCATAGCTTCTGTTTCATATTGGTTTACTTTACATCCTAAAGTATAAAATGCTACTTTTTTCATTTTATATATTTCCTCCTAAGTCACTCAGCTCATATAAAACTATTGATGACGCAACTACAGATGCCGTTTCTGTTCTAAGTATTCTAGGCCCTAGAGACACAACTTTTCCATCTATATTTTGAATTTTTTTGACTTCTTCTTCTTCAAATCCGCCTTCTGGTCCAACAAAAATTCCAACACTACTTACATCTAATCCTCTAATAGCTTCTTTTATAGAAACTGTTCTTTCGTTTTCATAAGGACAAAGATTTAAATCATTATTCTTCATATCTTCTAATGCTTCATTGAAAGACAATACACCTGTAAGTTTTGGTATTTTTCCTCTTTTACTTTGCTTTGCAGCTTCATAAATGATTCTTTCCCATCTCTCAATTTTTTTATCTTCTTTTTTGTTATCAATTTTAGTTACACTTCTTTTAGCCTGTACTAAAATAATCTCGTCTACACCAATTTCTGTTAACTTTTGAAGTATTAGCTCCATTTTAGTTCCTTTTGGCATACCTTGATATAATTTGACCTTTAAGTCTGATTCACGTTTTATATTAACCGTTTCAATTATGTCTAATATTATGCTGTCTTTGTTTATTTCTTTTATTTCACAAATATACTCATTGTTATCCATATCACATACTTCAATTCTATCATTCTCCTTACATCTAAGGACTTTTGAAATATGCTTTACATCCTCACCTTCTATAACACAAGTATTTTGTTCTAAATTTATATTGCTTTTAGGTGTGAAAAATCTATCCATCATTTCACCTACTTTAATTTAGAAACTATAGCTGACCATTCACCAAGTTTTATTATTTCAACTATTTCAAATCCATTTTGTTCTAAAGCATCAACTACTTCATCTATTTTTGCAAGGATTATTCCAGATGATATAAATACACCATCTTCTGTTAAGAATTCACTTACATCTTTAGCCAATATTTTTATTATATCTGCTATTATGTTCGCTACTATTACGTCAGCCTTTCCTTCTACAACTTCAAATAAGCTACCATGTTTAACGATAACTTTATCAGAAACATTATTTTCTTCACAGTTTTCTTTAGAAACTTTAACTGCTACTTCATCTAAATCCCCAGCAACAACTTCTTTCGCTCCAAGTTTTGCAGCAGCTATGGCAAGAATTCCACTTCCACATCCTATATCAAATACTCTTTTAGTTTCATCAACATATTTTTCTAATTCTCTGATACACATAGAAGTTGTTTCATGAGTTCCCGTTCCGAAGGCCATTCCTGGATCTAATTCTATTATTAAATCACCATCTTGCTCTTCGTATTCTTCCCAAGTAGGTTTTACTACTATTTTTTGACCAACTTTAGTTGGCTTATAGTATTTTTTCCATTCGTTTGCCCAGTCTTCTTCTCTAACTTGGCCTAAAGAAACACTACCCTCACCTATATCTATACCGAACTCTTTTAATCCTAAAACTTTTTGTTTTATATTTTCAATTACTTCCATCACATTTCTTTCTTCTGAAATGTATGTTTTTATTAAAACACCATCTTGTCCACTTTTGTTAAATACTTCTTCTTCAACATAATCCCAATCAAGTTCATTTTTCTTTTGGAATAAAAAATCTTTAGGATCTTCTATTACAACGCCACCCGTTCTTTCATTATCTAGTATATTTGTTATAGCTTCTACAGCTTCTGTAGTTGTTTTAATCGTTACTTCTATCCAATTCATATGTAAACCTTCTTTCAATCTTTATACTATTTTTCATGAATCTTATTATATCATAATTATTCTCTTTTATAATATTGTTTTATACATAATAAAATACATAATCGCAAAAAATCCCTCCAATTTATTTTTCATATTGGAAGGATTTTAATTTATATTTAAAATTAAATCTTTTTTATTTATTTTTCTTAAGATTTTTGAAAAAACTATCCACTTTATCACTTAAAGTTTTTTGCCTTTCGTGCACCTCTTCTCCGCACTCTTTAGCAAATTCTCTTATCAAGTCTTTTTGTTTTTCATTTAATTTTTTAGGTATTTCAACTGTTACCTTAACATATTGATCACCTCTAACATTTGATCTTAATTTAGGTATACCTTTAGACTTTAATCTGAATACTGTTCCAGTTTGAGTTCCTTCTGGAATCGTATATTCAACTTGACCATCTAGTGTTGGTACTTTTATTTTATCTCCTAATGCAGCTTGAGCAAATGTTATAGGCATTTCTAAATAAACATCATAACCTTCTCTAGTAAATAGTGAATGGTTTTTAACATTAACAACTATATATAAATCTCCTCTTGGTCCACCTCTTGTTCCAAGTTCACCTTGACCAGAAAGCTTAATCATTTGACCTTCATCTATACCTGCTGGTATATCAACTTCAATAGTCTTAGTTTTTCTTATACTACCTTTACCATGGCATTTTGAACATGGAGAGTCTATAACCTCACCTTCACCATTACATGTAGCACAAGTTCTAGTACTTGCTATATTACCAAAAGGAGTTCTTTGTACAGATTGTACTTGACCGCTACCATTACATGTTGGACAAGTTTTTTTAGAAGTTCCTGGTTTTGCACCACTTCCATGGCATTCATCACATTCTTCACTTCTATTTACTTTAACTTGAACTTTTTTACCAAAAGCAGCTTCTTCAAAAGATATAGTTACACTTTGTCTTATGTCAGCTCCACGCTCTGGCCCTCTTCTTCTTTGACGACCACCGCCGAATCCTCCACCAAACATATCTCCAAATATATCTCCAAATATATCATCAAATCCACCAAATCCTTGGCCTCCGAAACCTTGACCACCAAATCCTTGACCATTTACACCTTCATGACCAAATTGATCGTAATTTCTTCTTTTAGTTTCATCTGATAATACTTCATATGCTTCATTTATTTCTTTAAATTTTTCTTCAGCTTCTTTATCACCAGGATTTTTATCTGGGTGATATTTCATAGCTAGTTTTCTATAAGCTTTTTTTATTTCTTGTGCTTCTGCTGTTTTATTTACACCTAAGACATCATAATAGTCTCTTTTAGTTGCCAAATTTTGTCACCACCTTTATTTTACAAAATAATAGCTTGTAGAATATTAAACTACAAGCTATTATTAATTGTTCTAAAACAGATTAATATCCTTTAATTTATTATACACAATTACTATCGAGTTGCAACTTATTAATCTTATAATTCTGTGTAGTCTGCATCTACAACATCATCATTTGATTGACTTTGACCTGCTTGCTCTCCACCTTGAGCTTGCCCAGCAGCTTGAGCTTGTTGATACATTTGCTCAGAAACTTTGTGGAATTTATTCATTACTTCATCTATAGCAGCTTTTATTTCTTCAGCAGTAGCAGATTCTTTATCTTTTACTTCTTTTAATGATGCTATAGCAGCCTCTATTGCAGATTTATCATCAGCACTTACTTGTTCTCCAAGTTCATTTAATGTTTTTTCTGTTTGATATATAGTTGAATCAGCTTGGTTAACAGCTTCTATTTTATCTTTTTTAGCTTTATCAGCTTCAGCATTCATTTCAGCTTCTTTTACTTTTCTTTCTATTTCTTCTTCACTTAAATTAGTTCCTGAAGTTATAGTAACTTTTTGCTCTTTTCCAGTTCCTAAATCTTTTGCAGTAACATGAACTATACCGTTAGCATCTATATCGAAAGTTACTTCTATTTGAGGTATTCCTCTTGGTGCTGGTGGTATTTCTGATAATTGGAATCTACCTAAAGTAGTATTATCAAATGCCATAGATCTTTCACCTTGAAGAACATGTATATCAACAGCAGTTTGGTTATCTGCAGCAGTTGAGAATACTTGAGATTTTTTAGTTGGTATAGTAGTATTTCTTTCTATTATTTTAGTCATTACGTTACCCATAGTTTCTATACCTAATGATAATGGAGTAACATCTAATAATAATAAGTCATTAACTTCACCAGTTAAAACACCAGCTTGTATAGCAGCACCAGCAGCAACACATTCATCTGGGTTTATTCCTTTGTGAGGTTCTTTTCCTATAAATTTCTTAACAGCTTCTTGAACAGCTGGTATTCTTGTAGATCCACCTACTAGTAATACATCGTCTATTTCAGATACTGAAAGACCAGCATCAGATAAAGCTCTCTTAGTTGGTTCCATAGTTTTTTCAACTAATGAAGCAGTTAATTCATCAAATTTAGCTCTTGATAAATCTATGTTTAAGTGTTTTGGTCCACTTGCAGTAGCTGTTATGAATGGTAAGTTTATATTTGTATTCATTGTTGAAGATAATTCTTTTTTAGCTTTTTCAGCAGCTTCTTTTAATCTTTGAAGAGCCATGTTGTCACTTCTTAAATCAACACCTTCAGCTTTTTTGAATTCTTCAGCTAAATAATCTATTATAAC
>NZ_JAGHFM010000052.1 GCF_017888745.1 Terrisporobacter sp.
GGATAATAAAACTACTCAAGTATCTGGAAATTAAATTGTTATTTGCTTACATTATGTTGAATATTATAGTAAAATAGAACATACGATTATTAATTATGGAAAAATATATTGTAAGCAATATATCAGATTAAAAATTATATTTTATATAAAATAGAAAAGTATCAGAAAGGAACAGATTATTTATGAAAATTAGAATTAAATATTTTGAAGAAGCAATTAGATTAAAAAAAATAGCTAAAGGCAATTGGATTGATGTTTATGCAAACAAAGATATGTTTGTAAAAGAAGGAGAAAGAGCTATGATTCCATTAGGATTTGCGTTAGAGCTACCACAGGGATGGGAAGGGCATTTAGCTCCAAGAAGTTCAACATTTAAAACTTGGGGGATAATTCAAACCAATTCAGTAGGTGTAGTTGATGATACATATATAGGAGATAGTGACCAATGGCATATGCCGGTATTCTGTTTACAAGGAAAAGATATAAATACTGTAGATGGAGTTGAGGAAAAGGGAACTTGGATAAAAAAAGGTGATAAAGTGGCTCAGTTTAGGATAATGGAAGTTATGCCAGAAATTGAATTAGAAGAAGTAGAAAGCTTTGGAAATGAGGATCGTGGAGGATTTGGAAGCACAGGAACAAAATAGTATATAAATATAAAAATAAGAGGTTAACTAGAAATAGTTAACCTTTTATTTTTCTCAAAATATTGGCAATTAATCATGTAAATAATGTCAAAATACTCAAACTTATAGACAAAAAGTTACATTCTTGCAATAATATTTCTATGAATGTTAGAAAGAACTATTCAAAAGTAGTCTAAGTTTAGTTCTACAATTGGAGAGGAGTTGAGTAATTTATAGTTTAAATTAAAGCTATAAATATTTTTATGACAATTAATAATAAATTTATATTAACAGGTTTAGTAGCTTCATCAGTTATGCTACACACAGGAATGAATACATCATTTGCAGAGCAAGATGCAAATACAGAATATAGAGTAATAACTGCAAATTCAGTAAACTTTAGAACTGGTCCTTCAACAAATTATTCATCAATAGGAAAATTAAATAAAGGTGATAAAGTGGAGTACATAAGTGAAAGTGGATCTTGGGTAAAAGTTAAGTTTGAAGGTAAAACAGGTTATGTATATGGTACTTATGTAGGGACATATACATCAACATCTACTAGTATAAAATACGTAACAGCATCTTCACTAAACGTAAGAAGTGGAGCATCAACAAATTATTCAGTAATAGGAACATTATCAAAAGGAGCAAAGGTAGAAGTAATATCAACATCAAATGGATGGTCGAAAATAAAATACAATGGAAGTATAGGGTATGTTTCTAGCAAATATTTAGATGAAAAAGTATCAGGAGATAATACATCAACATCTACGAGTGTAAAATATGTAACAGCATCTTCACTAAATGTAAGAAGTGGGGCATCAACAAATTATTCAGTAATAGGAACATTATCAAAAGGAACAAAAGTAGAAGTAATATCAACATCAAATGGATGGTCGAAAATAAAATATAACGGAACTATAGGATATGTTTCTAGCCAATATCTAAGTGATTCAGTAGTTGAAGATAATACTACAACTTCACCGTCTGTTACTGTGGACAAAGTAATATCTCTAGCTAAAAGTTTATTAGGAAAGCCATATGTATGGGCAGCAGAAGGACCTAATAGTTTTGACTGCTCTGGATATACTTATTATGTATTTAAAAAAGCAGCAAATACTACTATACCAAGAACTTCAGTAGCTCAAAGTAAATATGGAACATATGTAAGCAAAAGTAATCTAAAACCAGGTGACTTAGTATTTTTTGATACAAGCGGTGTAAATGATGGAAATGTAAGTCATGTTGGAATATATATAGGAAATAATGAATTTATACACTGTTCTTCGAGTAAAGGAAAAGTGATAATATCTCAGTTAAATAGTAGCTACTACTCAAAAGCTTATGTAAATGCAAGAAGAGTATTATAATAAAATTTCAAATATAATAAAAGATAACTGTTTCTAATTCTAGAAGCAGTTATTTTTTTGACATACAAAGTTTATATTTATATCTTATATGATGTATAAATATAAATTTATAGTTATACCTTAATACTTTGTTAAATTGTGATATAATTTCAACATAAGGGACATTGATTTGCGGGAGGGGAGAGCGATCGATAACTACAAAACTTCAAGATCTTATGAGGAAAGTGTGCCTCTATATGATAAAAAATTAAAGGGGATTTATTATACACCAAAGATTATAGTAAGTTATATTTTAGAAGAAATAATACTAAATCATGATATAGTAGAAAATCCAGAGCCTAGAATTTTAGATTTATCATGTGGTTGTGGTAATTTTTTATTAGAAGCTTATGATTTATTATATAAATTAATAGAAAAAAGTATGGATAAAATAAAAATTAAATATGGACAATACTATATAAAAGATATAGGTGAACATATTGTAAATAAATGTATATATGGAATTGATACAGACAAAGAAGCAATAAATATTCTAAAAAAATCTCTGATTAAAAAAGCTTTAAAAAATGGTAATGAAGAAAAGGACATATCGAAAATCAATCATAATATAATTTGTGAAGACGCTCTAAAAAAAAAATACTCCATGAAATTTAACTATATAATAGGAAATCCGCCTTATGTAGGACACAAAATGTTAGATAAAAACTATAAAAAATTTTTATTAGAGGAATATAAAGATGTTTATAGAGATAAAGCGGATTTATATTTTTGTTTTTATAAAAAATCTTTAGATGTTATTGATAAAAATGGTAAAATAGGTCTTATAACTCCTAGATATTTTTTGGAGAGTCCATCAGGAAAACCACTAAGACATTATCTTTTTGAAAATAGTATTATACATAAAATTATAGATTTAAATGGTATTAAGGTTTTTGAAAATTTGGGTGTATCGCCTTTAATCTTAATTTTTTCTAATAAAAATTTTTTATAGTTTTTATCTAACATTTTGTGTCCTAC
>NZ_JAGHFM010000334.1 GCF_017888745.1 Terrisporobacter sp.
CTAAACTTGTTACCTTATTACCAGTAGTTGTTTGATTCGTTTCTACAGCACTAACTCTTGAAGTAATTCCATTTAGATTAGTTTCTATAGTAGATACTTTTGATTTAGTAGAAGATATTTCAGTTTTGTTTGCATCTATCTGAGTTTGAGTATCCTCTAGAGCAGGCGAGTAATCTGTTGCTTTTGTACTTATTTCTAATTTAGGTTGTCCAATTTTCCAAATAGCAGTATTATTGGCACTAGGTTTTGCAAAAGGTTGAAAAGTAAAACCAAAACTTGAAATAGCATCATATCCACTAGGAGGAGCAAATGTATATTTCATAACTACTCTCTTATTTTCATATGTTCCAGTTAAACACTCAGCAAAAGGGTAAACTATAGTTGTCGCACCTGTAGAACTATTTTTCCAAGTTACAGTACTATGAATACCAAATCTATTACCTAAGTCACCTGAAGCATTTTGTCTACTTCCAGGACAGTTTACAAAATAAGAAAAAGTAACTGTTTTATGTAGAAACATTTCATTTAAATTAATCCCATCAATAAGATTAACAGCTTTCATAGGAGCGTTGCTTGAAGAAGTTGCTTGAACAATAAAATTAGAATTTTTAATTAAGTTTCTTCCACCTATTTCTAAGTTATCAATTTTACTATTAGCACTATTTGCAGTGATTTTCACATCACTTACTGTTGTTTTTAACCCATCAACTGTTTGTGAAATTTCCGTAACTTTTTCATTTGTCAAATTTGCAGTTTTTTCTACCATACCTACCTTAGTAGATATTCCATCCACAGTATTATTAATTTCTGAATATTGTTCTCTTCTATAGCTAGCCTCATCCTCTACTCTTTTTTTTGATATAGCATCTATTGCCTCATTCACTCTTGTAGAATATACGCCTAATTTGTTTTTATAATCACTAAAAGCATCATTTACAGGTTTTCTATGACTTTCATCTAATACCCCTTCAATATTAATCAAAGTGTTTATAGCCTCGACTAATTTATTATAAGAAGCAACTAAATTATTATATGCTGTTTTTAAATTAGTTTTTGGGGTATTTGAAGCATCCTTATCTACTAAATCAACATTAGTATTTAAGCTATTATATTGATTATCTATATTGACCTTTTCAACTTGTAAACTTTGTAATCTTTCTTTTATTGCTATTTTTTCTGCTTCAGTTAAAACACTATCTTGAAAAACACCATTCATATTATTTTCTAAATCCGAAACAGAATTGCTAACCCCTTCTATTTGTTGCTGAAGTGCATTTTTTGCTGTGTCAGTGTATGATTTAGATATGTTTTCTATTGCAAGGTTATATTGAGTTACATATAATGCTAACTTATCATTATGTGCTTTTAATAATGTATCCAACTGAGTTTTATGACTATCATTTATATTTTCATCGCCATTAATCAATGTTTCTATAAATTTTACTAATGCATTATATGCAGTAATATAATTATCGTAAGTAGTTTTTAAGTTTAATTTATTGCTCGAACTTAAATTAGAATTATTATAAAGTTGCTTATATTGATTATCCACATCAACTTTTTCTACTTTTAATAAATCTAAATTACTTTTTAATGCTATTTTTTCTGCTTCAGATAATACTCCATCATAAAAAGCACCGTTCATTAACCCACTCAAATCTGAAACTGATTGAGATATCTTATTTATTTCTTTTGACAACTCACCTTTAGCATTTTCAGTTATCTTATTATATATTTTATTATTTGCTTCATATAAGTTTTGAGTAAAAGTAGCTAAATAAGTTTTATAATCTTCATATGCAGCAGTATAATTATTTCTTTCAATTTCTGTAATCATATCCTCTTTAGTTAACATAATATTTATAGAGTCAATTAATATATTATATTTTAAAACGAAAGTATCATAAGAGTTTTTTAACTGTAATTTGTTTGGCTCATCTAAATTTACATTCTCATATAATTGATTGTATTCATTATCCATCTCTATTTTTTGCGCCTGTAAATTTAATAATCCTTGCTCAATAGATGTTTTTTCTGCTTTATCTAATATGCCATCAGTTAAAGCACTTCCTACTGTCTCAACTACATTATCCATTCTATTTGTTAAATCAGAAATATCATTATTTATATCTGCTACTTTATTTTGAGCTTGTGTGTCATATATACTTTCTGCAACATTTAAAGAACATGTAGTGAATTCTCCTAATAAAGTATTAATTGAAGATATTGAACTATTTAGTTGTTTCTTTTCTTCCTCCGTTATAATATCTTCCTTTTGTAACAATGTATTTGCTAGAGAGGTGAATCTATTGTATCCTTCTATAAAGGCATCATATTTTTGCTTAAATTGTGTTTTTAAATCACTGTTTGTTAGATCAGGAGAATTATAGAGTTTATTATACTGTGAATCTATATCAATTTTATTAGCATTTATATTTTCTAATTTAGACTTTATTAATTCTCTCTCGGCTTTATCTAATAAATTATCTGCAAATGCACCATCTATATTAAAATCAAGTCCATCTATTTGTCTTTGTAAATCATCTATCTCATCTTGAAATGAAGCCTTTGACTGTTCTGCTTCTGCATTTGCAATAAATTCTACAACTTGATTAACAATGGTAGTATACTCTGTTGTTTTTAAAACTAAATCGGCATAACATCTATCCATGTTTATTTTATCTTGTTGAGTTATAAGAGTATCTTTGTTTAATATTTCATTTAAAGTTGCAAGTAATGTGTCATAAGAACTATTAAAATTAGTGTATACATTTAAAAATTGAGTTTTAAGTGGATCTATCAATAAAGCATTTTTATATAATTGACTATATTGACTATCTATATTTGCCTTTTGAATGTCTAAATTTTTAATATTTTGCTTTATTGCATTTCTCTCAGACTCATCAATAATGTTATTTTTAAATGTACCTTCTATATTATCATTTAGATTTGTCAAATCTTTTTTTACTTCATTTATTTCACCTTGTAATTGATTTTTTTGAGTTTCTATTTCACTCTTATATCTGTTTTCTTCATAATTATCAACCGCTAAAGATAGGTTACTATGGAGTATAATTATATTTTTTCGATAATCTTCTAATTTTAAATCTACACTTATTTTTTCACTTTCATTAAAAAATCCATCAGATATCACACTATTTAATTCATTAACAAAAGCATTATAACCACTTACATAATCGGTGTATATTCTTTGTAATTTTGCTTTCATTTCTTGACTTAAATATTTATTTGATAAATATTCATTATATTTGCCTATTAAATCATTATGCTCACTTTCTATTAATTGCAAATTTTGAGATACTAAATCTTTTTCGTTTTGATTAACTAATCCATCCATATATATCTCTTTAATTATTGTCTCCATCTTATCCACTGTAGTTTGCAAATCCATCACATGTTGATTTAATATACCTTTTTCTAAAGAAAGATTACTCTTTATATTTTCTTCTATTGAAGAAATCTTTGTATAAATACCACCTGCTGTCATAGTTATCTTTGTTATTTCCTCATATAGAGTACCACCAGTACCTAAGAATATTATTTCATCACAAATATTTTTTAATTTAGTTAATTTTGTTGACACATTTGAAATACAATTTATAAGAGTTGTTATTTGAGTCGGAGTTATTACATTTCCACTTATTAATGAGTTTAATGTTGAATTTAACAAGCTAAAAGCATTACCATATTCTTCCTTAACAGATGTTAATTGATTTTTTTTATCCGTTAAACCTTCCTTTTCTAACATACTTACTAATTTATCAACTTCAATTATCAATAAATCATTTTTATTAGTAATTTTAGATTGAGTTTCTTTTACTTTAATTTTCTCTTCAGATGTAAAACTATTATCTCTAGTAATATCTTTAATTGCTGAATTCAATTCCATTAATAAACTATTTTCATCTATTAATAAACTTACTATATTTTCTCTTAACTTATTAAACTCTTTATCATCATTATATTTTTTGTTAGTATTTTGCAAATCTATAGCTATTTGGTCAGCAGTTTGTTTATAATTAGTTAATTTTTCATTAGTTTCATTTAAATCTTCCGTTATAGTTCCTACCGTTTTATTAATTCCATTAATATCTTCTGCGACACTCGTAAATTTCTTTGTATGCTCATCAACTTTTTCAACTGTAGCATTTAATTTACTATTAAATCCATCTAATTTAATATTTTCATCAAAATTAACACTAATTGAATCTTGATTTACAATAGTAAAATTACCCTTTTTGTTTATAACTAATAAGTATAAGTTTGCTCTATCTTCTAGTATTTCATCTTCACATATCAACTCATATGGAGAATCTTTATCCCAATAAATGTATTTCCTACTTGTCTCAGTGGTTGCTATTGGATAATATACATTAGAATCCTTTATAACTAGATTTTGTATAGTTATATATCTTATTGTTGGCGTATTGCTTAAAATTGCCATATTATTCCCCCTTTACAAATTATATCTATACTCTCTTAACGCATTTAGTACATATCTATTCCTCATTAATTGCTTGTTATCATTTTTAGCTAATTTTAACAACATGCTTATATCTCTTTTTGTGTTATTTTTAGTCTTTTTATTTGATAACTCTAAGGATAACGAATTATCTTTAAATTTTTGTGTATATCCAACTAAAAATATAAACTCTTCTTTATTTTCATCTCTATAATAAAGAGATATAATGTCTCCTAGCCCTAATTGACCATTCCATTGTTGTCTAAAACTATTATTTATTAATCTTCTCATAAAATTTTTATTATCTATACTAAATTCAAATGTTGGTTTACATTTACTATCTAGTTCTCGCTCTCCAACAGATATTAATTCTTCTGCATCATAAAAGGCATCGTTGGAATAAGTATCATAATACAAAAACTCTTTTAATTCTTCTAATAACTCATCATTAAATATAAATTCACAGTTTGTATTTTTAGCAGTATTTCTTCTGCATTGACTATTTATTTCTGACATTCTTTTCCTAATATTATCTATTTCATTTTTTTTAGTTTGTATATTGGCTTTTAATATAACTTCTTCATCTTTCAATTCAGCACATTTTGCTTCCCAAATCACAGCATTAGCAGGATCATCATAGTTCCTATATCCCTCTGCTATAGATTTATATTGTTTAAATGATTCTAAATTATAATACAAGTCATTTTCTAATTTAGTTTTTTCTGTTTCTAACTGAATCTTTTGATTTTTTAAGTCTCTCCATTCTACAGATAAATCTTTAATCATTTCTTCATGCAACTTCATAGCATTTATTAATTCTTTACTCATTTCTTCATTTTCAATAAAGTAAGAATAGTTTTCTATAAAATCATATCCACTAGGAATATACTCTCTTACAAAACACTTTTCTTCATTACCAGATAATTTCAATCTAGTTATTATATTAGATGAATCATATCGTTTCTCCAATGATTTTATATAATTATCATAAGATAGAGATATATTTAGGTTTTCACCAAAATAAT
The DNA here is from genome assembly GCF_017888745.1 of Terrisporobacter sp. Taxonomy (GTDB): domain Bacteria; phylum Bacillota; class Clostridia; order Peptostreptococcales; family Peptostreptococcaceae; genus Terrisporobacter. Next base: position 5,509 of record NZ_JAGHFM010000334.1, read on the forward strand.
CTATTGAATATAAATTTACAGTCTTGTTTTTCCTATCAAATACAGTTATACATTCAAATTGTTCTGCTAGTGTATTAGCTAAAAATGAATACCAATCTTGATCTAAACTCTCTTGCCACCTCATTCTAGGTGTTAAATTTGTTTCTCCTTCAGAATAATTTGAGTATCTTATATTGTTATCTACGTGTCCTATAGTCCAACCAATTTCATCTTTCATATAATCACTCAATGAAAATATTAAATTTTCTTCATCTGAATCCAATAGCATAAAACCTATACCTTCAACTGTAATATTATTTTTCTCTAACTTCTTTTCGTAACCATAAGCAGTTATGCTTTTTATTCCCTTCTTTTTATCTTCAGATATTTCTTTTATAACAAAATATTCACCATCAAAGGCAACTAGCCTTTCAGATTTAAATTCATCATAATAAAAGTATTTTTTTATTGTCTTATCTATATTAGAAACATAATATTTTTTTATTTTTAATTCTACTTTATCTATATCATCTAAACTTCTACTCATACTTTCTACATAAAAAAATGGTATCTCACCTAATATTTCTTTATTAACCTTATGTAGAGTGACAGTATATTTATTTTTTATTTCTTTTAATGTAATGTTCATAAGAATCACCTATAATAATATTGGAAATTCAGCTAATATTTTAATTTCACAATTCCCACTAATATTTAATGTGTTTAAACCAGGTATTAATTTAACCCATTTCCTATTGCAACAATTAAACTTATTAATATTACCATCTAATACAGTTAACATCAAATTATCTATTATAACTTTTTCGTCAGTATTTAATCCTGTTATTTCTAATTCATTAATTTTATTAACTGTTGAATTATCACCTTTATTAGTTAATTCAATTATAGGAAAATAATCTTCGTTACTAGGATTTGATATAGATAAACTAGTGGCATCATCTACAGTAATTGTTTTGCTATATTTTTTATAAACAAAACAGTCCATAGGTTTGAATGTTACTTCTAATGCACCTTCACCTTTTGTGGTGAATTTTTTTCTTATATTTGAACATTGAAAATAATATATATAATCAGGATTATCTTGACTTATGAATGGCTTAAATTCATCTTTAATTATCCATTTTTTAACGTTGATAATATCTTCTTCACTCCACACTTTAGGAATCATATTGCCATCAACTAACATTAAATTTAATACTATGTCGTCTGGTTCTCCATTTTCGATATTAAATGTAGGATTATACGTACTCCCATCTTCTCTAGTAATATCTCTTTTATATACTACACCTATTTCATTCAATATATCTGAATCAAGCTCAACCAATATCACATTATATTCACTATTGTCTATACTATCGAAAGTAAAATCTTTAGATATAAACATTATATCGCCTCCTTATAAAATAAAAAGGAGTTACCATTAGGCAACCCCTTAAATTTAACTTCTGTCATAAAGTTCTTTTATTAATTTTTCATTTTCTGCTTTGACTATATCCTTGATTTTATTTACAACATCATCATTTGCATTCCCTGAAATATTTATATTTGTATCACCTATACTTATAGTTCTTGCACGACTTTCACTTTGCATATTTATATTTTTAGCAGAATAATCTTTTAAATTTAACTTATCTAAAATACTAGGTAAATTATCCATAACCTCTTGTGCAACTACTAACTTATCACAAAGTTCCTTTTGTATCTGAAAACCTAATACACCAAATGCATCCCCTGATTCTTTAATGAAATCTAACATCGTATCCTTTAAGTTATGCACCTTTCCATCAATATCAGTGAATACGCCACTATCTAATGCTTTTTTTACTGCTTCAGCTATCGCACTATCAGACCATTTATTTTCTAAATCCTCAATAGTTTTATCAGTATTTTCTTCTATTCTATTGCTTTCTTCATCAAACATATCATTTATATCTGAATCTATTTTATTTTGAACAATTTCTTGTAAATTTTTATTTTCTTCTTCTAACTGCTCCATCAATTCCTCAACCTTTTTTTTACCACTCAAAGAATCATCTCTCTGAGCCACTTCTAATTGTTGCTTGATTTTATTAATCTTTTTTAATTGCTCATCATAATCGTCTTTATATGTAATTTCATCTCTATATTTTTGATATGCTTTTTTCTTTTCATCCAATGCTTTTAACTCTGCATCTCTTTGTTCTTCAATAGCCTTTATTTTTTCTTCTTTTTGTTTTTTATAAATCTCAGTAAGTTTATCTTCAACATCTTTAGTCATTTCTAATTGTTCTTGGTAAACATCTTTTATAGCATTTTCTAATTCATGATACTCTTTTTGTGCATCAGGCAACTCATCTCTAACCTTTTCAATATATTCATCTATTAATTCAGTTATTTTTTCTAAATCTTCACTATTTTGATATTTATTTAATATCTCATCGTAGTTAGTTATGTCACCATTTTTATCAAATTTAACTCCATACTTATCTAAATCTTTTTGATATACAGGCAACTGAGAATTTATAGAATTAACTATACCTTCTTGTATTTTAAGCTGTTCATTTAATGCTTGAATTTTATCTTTCATCAAATTTATTTTTTCAGTCCCACTAGCACTATCTAATTTAATATCAATTAAATCAATTTTATCTCCCCATTTATCCATTTCATTGTTAAGTTCTTTGATGGCATTATTAAATTTATATAATTTATCTTCTCTATTTAATTTTTCTATTTCATCATTTAAATCTTTAACATCATTTTCAAGATCTATTATGGTATTTACTGTTTTTATATCAGTATCTAATAATTCAGAATACTCTTCCATCCATTTTTGTATTTTTTCATACTCATTTGAATTTTTATACTTATTTAATATATCATCTCGATTTGATATTTGGTTGTCAATACTATCAAATTTAACCCCATATCCTTTTAACTTATTTCTATAATCCATTCTTTCAGATTTATATTGTTCATGAAGTTGTTTTTGAATAGAAATTAACTTTTGAAGATATGATATTTCTTCCTTAGTTTGCTTTATATACTCAGTTCCATTTAAACGCTCTTTTTTAGATTGAACTCGATCTAAATACCCTGAATATTGTTCATATGTGCTAAGTAAATCCTCTATCGCATGTTGTTCTCTATATATTGTATCTTCAAATTTCAGTTTTTCTATCTCATTATTATTTTCTTTTATAGCATTTTGAAGTTTTTGCCATTCTTGTTCAGCACCAGGAATCTTATCATAAAATAAATCTAAATACTGGCTACTAAATTCCTTTGCCTCACTTAATTTCTTATTTGCATCTTCTGTAGCCTTTGATAAACGATTTTTAGTACTTTCACTTGAACCTTTATAACTCTCTTCTTTCTTCTTAGCGTTCTCATATGCAGACTCTAAACGATTAAGTGTTTCTTCGTAGTTAGTTAAATTTCCATGTTGGTCGATTGAAAAACCAAAACTAGGAGCTTTACCTTGCATTGCTCTTCTTTGATTTTCCAATACATCAAATAAATTTTTTTGTAATTTACATTGTTGTGCATATAATTCATTTTGAGTTTGAAGGTTTTTTATCCTATTAGTCCCTATTGAGTTCTCCATTTGCAAATCTAAAAGTTTGATTTGATTATTAACTTTATCGATTCTATTCTCTAACTCTTGGAATATATTTATTCCATGCTCCAACATGTTCAACATAGAACTGTATGAAGATGGTAATGAAGTTGGTAGTGATGGAATTGTTAAGATTCCACCAAAGTTATTTGAATATCTTGGGGTTATTTGTTGTGACGTATTAGTAGTTGAATTATCTGAAGTTGTTTCACTTGTAGAAGATTCGCTTAAAGGCTGAATGTTTCTTGCTTGTTGAATCGAATTAGTTTCGGTTGTTGGTATATCTATTGATTTTTTTTTCTTTTTACCACCAAAAAAGCTACTCACCGTCTTTTTAACTTCTTGAAAAATGGTAGTAATAGTAACAGTTTTACTTTTAGCATTACTATTTATATCTTTTATTGTGGCAAGTACACTTTTTCCACCACTTTCATTAACTGTAATTTTTTTATTTTTATTACCAGATAAACCATTTATTTTTGTAAGAGTATTAGAGACTCCTGTTCCGCCATTTTGTACTATTTGAACTATTTTATCTTTTATTTGTGTCCAAGACAATTGATTAACTTTTTGTTGTGCCTTATCAGTTGTTCCGTTATCTGTGGTTGAAAATACAAAATCATGAATACTAGAACCATTTAAAGCATTCACTTTTTGTTGTGCTACATCAAAGCCTTCTGAATGCATTTTTACCTTTTTCTCAATATCAGGTTTTTTCTGCATTTCATCAATAAATTTAGCTACCTCTTTAATGTTTCCATTTTCATCAACTGTAAGACCAACTTTTTTAGCTATATCTGGATGTCCTTCTAACCAATCTAAAATAGATTGTGCATTCTGTAATGTATCTAAATTTAAGTTTCCAGTTTCTATTTGTGCTTCTATGCTAGATAAAAATTTAGATTGTTGTTTTTCACTAGTTAATCCTAATTTATTCATTACATCAGCCACATTTGTTGATGCCTCAAATCCTTTTTGCTTAAACTCAGCATCTATTTCATTTTTTATCTTTTTACCTTCTTTAGAGTTTGGATCTACACCCGCTTGTTTATATGCATTTGCATATTCATTTTGTCCTTCAGTTTTAAATTTAGCAGTTATTGTACTTTCTAAAGATTTTCCTTCTTTAGTGTTATTTATTACATATTTTTTATAATCATCTGAAACATCTGCATTTAATTTTGCTCTCATTTCAGTTGTCATTTGTTTACCATTTAGTTCTTCTAATTGGTTAATGTATTCTTCATTTACAGTACCTTCATTTTCCCATGTTGTCATAAGTTTCATAAGAATATTTGCTTCTTTTTCTGAAATCTTCTTATCCGCCATTATAGAATCTATTGTGCCTTGAATTTGAGTAGGTAAACTATTATATATTTCAGAATCCACTTCTGGTATAAGTGATACATCTATTGTACCTGTTGTTTTTATTGAACTAGCAAATGAACTTGTTAATGATTTTATACTAGTTAATTGATTAGCTATCATTGTAGCCATACCATTAGTTCCCACATCTGATAATTTTAAATCAAAGTTTTTAAGAACATTAGCTATTTCATATTGAACCTCTTGTAATTCAGGTGGGAATTGTTTTAATGCTTTAATTAACGTCCCCTTATCAACATCTACACCTGCTTTATTTAATTTAGTAGCTAGATTCTCTATTCCTTTAGCATATTCATCTTGAGATATAGAACCTGCTTCATAATCCATAGCTAAATTATTAATTTGAGTTTGAATATTTCCTACATTAAACTTGCCAAATTCGTTATTTAACTTTTTAAACCCTTGTTGTACTTGCTGAGTTTCACCTGCACTTAATTGTCCCCAGTTAAATGCTCCTGCTAATGAATTTATATTTTGAAGTGTTTTATCATTTAACTTATTTTCGCCTAAAGCCTTGTTTAATTCCGTTATAGCTACTTGTTGAGCTTTAAGTTCTAGCTCATTATATTCACTTCTTTTCTTCGACATTTCATTGATGTACTTACTATACTCTTCACTTTTTTTCTTTAAAGATTTCTTATAAGCATCAACATCATCATTATAAATTGGCAATTCAGTTTTATTATAATTATTTTTACCAGGTATAGCAGAACCTTTATATTGACTAGATAATTTACCTTGTTGTTCCCATGTTCTTTCAGATTTATCCCTATTAGCCTCTACCTCTTGTTTCTTTTCTTCGGCTAATATTTGTTGATCTAAAGCCAGTATCTCTTTTTTTAACTTAATTGTATTTTCTAAACTTCCATTTATAGCTAAAATTGGGGAATTATCAGCGTCATACCCTAAAACTAAATCAGGGGATATACTAGCTATTTCACTTTTTAACTCATTAAATCTAGCCAATTCTTCTTTTGACTTATTAGTTTTATTAGCTAATTTATCATATTCTTTAGATATTTGACTC
>NZ_JAGHFM010000335.1 GCF_017888745.1 Terrisporobacter sp.
AGTTATATCACTATAACTTATATGAAGGCCTCACAGCTATCTATGATATTTCATAATTATTTTTATAACTTCCAGTATGAGATCTTCTATCAATTCTCTCTTCATACTTTCCTGGCCCAAATCTTTCGTCAAGACTCAAATATCCAGTTACTCTTGAAATTCCTTGTATATCTCTACTATTACACTTAGGACATTTGCTTTCATTACTTAATAAATTTTCTCCACAATCTTTACAATACCTAATATGAAAGTTTACCCCTATATAGCTTATATTAGGGTGTTTGTATGCATAATTTATTATATCCATTATGTTCTCTGGTGAAGGTGAGTCATCTACTTCTATATATGAAATATGTCCTGCATTGCAAAGCTTATGATAAGGTGCTTCTATATCAATTTTATCTTTTATTGATATACTATAATTTACAGGTATGTGGAAACTATTTGTATAATACTCCTTATCTGTTACTCCTTTTATTATTCCAAATATCTTTTTATCATGTTTTATAAATTTTCCTGATAATCCTTCTGCCGGTGTTGCATAGCAACTCCAATTAAGCTTAGTTTCCTCTATTAGCCTATCTACATACTCTCTTATGAAACCAACTATTCTTAGTCCTAACTCCCTAGCTTCTTGTGATTCCCCATGATGACATCCCAATAAAGAATATAATGTTTCTGCCAATCCAATAAATCCAATTACCCAGGTTCCTTGTTTAAGTATTGGTTCAATTGAGTCTTCAGCTTTTAGTCCTTCAGAACCTTTCATAAGTCCCTGTCCTGCTACAAAAGGTAAATCTTTAACTCTTAAATTTTTAAGCACACTATATCTATGAAGTAAAGCATCTTTGGCTAATACTAATCTTTTTTCTAATATCTCAAAGAACTTATCTATATCCTTATTTGCTTCTATTCCTATACGAGGTAGATTAATAGTTACTGGTGCTATATTTCCTCTTCCTTTGCACCCCGGTTCACCATTAACATTTTTCATTAAATATGTTCTGCATCCCATTGTTGCTGGAATATATCCTTGATCATAATATTCCTTATTAAAATCCGCATCTATATTCATAAATGTAGGATTCATTCTTTTTGATGCTACCTCACAAGCTAATTTATATAAATAGTAATAAGGATCTTCTACTTCTCTATTTACTCCCTTTTTCACTCTAAAAATTATATTAGGGAATATTGGTTGTTCACCTTTTCCTAATCCTTTTTCATATTCTTTTAAAAATATCTCACATACTAAGGCTGCATCTTTAGAATTTGGTATACCTAAATTTATAGAAGAAAAAGGTACTTGGGAGCCTGCACGTGAATGCATAGTGTTTAAATTATATACAATTCCTTGCATAGCTTGGTGCACTCGTGATTTTAATTTTTCTTCTACTATTTTTTCTAGTTTTTCACCTTGAATTCCATAAGAAATTAATTCTTCCCTTATCTCTATTCTTGTTGGCTCAATAAATTCAGCCATATCATTATCAAAATCTGGATGAGATTGTCCACCAAACATATCATTTTGCGTAGACTGAAGTAATATACAAGATAATTCTGCAGCTGTTTCTATACGTTTAGGTAGCTTTATTGTTCCATATCCAGTATTAAATCCCCTTTTTAATATCTCTCCTGTAGGTATATGAAGACAATTTATACTTAAATTGTAAGAATCTAGGTCATGAAAATAAACTTCACCCACTTCATGAGCTTTTGCTAAATACTTAGGCATATTATAAAGATTATGCCATTTATTAGACTCTGAAGCTATTCTTAATAACTTAGCACTAAAATTGTTTCCAACATTAGCATTATCCCTATCAGTTTCTATTCCTATTTTTTCAATTGCTTTCATTAAATCTGACTTAATTCCTCTAATTCTAGTTCTTTCTCTTCTATAAGAAGAATATGCTCCTTGAATATTTTTATGGTCACTATCAATTAGAGCCTTTTCAACTAAATTTTGTACTTCTTCTACTGATACTTTTTCTTTTCGTGCAACTTCAATATATTTAATAATCCTTTGTATACATTCTAATATTTGATCTTCTCTTAATTGTTCTCCAACTTCGTCACTTGCCTTTTTTATTGCATTAATAATTTTATTGCTATCAAATTCAACCTCTCTTCCATCTCGTTTTACTACATATAGCAAAATAACCGCCTCCTACAAATTCACACTATATATTGTATATTTTATATATCAAATACAATATATAGTATATAATTCTATTTTGTGTTTTATTCTCCTGCGAATTTTTTAAATAATTTTTAAATAAAAAGATATTATCAATAGTGATAATGTTTTTTCTTTATCACTATTGATAATATTATCTAGTATGATATACTAAGTTTATAAAATTAGACTTTCGGAGGATTTTTTATGCAAAAAATTGCTTTAATAACTGACAGTGCATGTGACCTTGATTTAAATACATTAAAAGAAAATAATATAAATTTATTACCACTTAGAATAATTTATTCTAATGGTGATTATAGAGATAGAATAGATATTTCACCTCAAGAGGTATATGATAACTTAGAAAAAGAAGTTCCTAAAACTTCTTTACCAAGTGCTCAAGAAACTGAAGATATTTTAAATAAATTAGAACAAGAAGGCTATACTCATGTAATTTGTATTTCAATTTCTAGTGGTCTTTCTGGAAGCTTTAATGCCCTAAGATTAGCTTTAGAAGATCACCCAAAACTTACTTCTTTTGTTTATGACTCAAAAATACTAGCTTATCCTCAAGGAGAAATAGTTTTAGAAGTTGCTAAACTTATAAAAGAAGGTAAAAGTTATGAAGAAATAATTAAAGAAATACC
>NZ_JAGHFM010000336.1 GCF_017888745.1 Terrisporobacter sp.
AAATGAAGAAGTAGTTAATCTAGCTATAAAAGCTGGCAAAGCAGTAAAGTGTAGAATAAATAATTACAACAAAATGGATAGAAAAAATTATTTTTATCCAGACTTAACTAAAAACTATCAGACTTCACAGTATGATATACCTATTTGTAGTGAAGGGTCAGTAAAATTTAATTATGAAGGAAGAGAAGTTTCTGTTAGAATTAATAGGATACATATAGAAGAAGATGCAGGAAAACTTGTTCACTTAGAAGGTGAACCAATTTCGTTAATAGACTATAATAGGGCTGGTATACCACTTATTGAGATTGTTACTGAGCCGGACTTGAGGTCTCCAGGTGAAGCTGCTACATTTATGAGAGAGTTAAAATCAATACTTGAATACTCTGGAGTATCTGATTGCCGTATGGAACAAGGGTCATTAAGATGTGATGCAAATATTTCAATTAGGCCTTATAATCAAAAAGAGTATGGAACAAAAGTAGAAATTAAAAATATAAACTCTTTTAGAGAAGTTCAAAAAGCTTTAGAAAATGAAGAAAAGAGACAAAAAGAATTATATCAATTGGGTGAAGAATATAAAATAAAACAAGAAACTAGAAGATGGGATGCTGCTAAAGCAAAAACTATTTCTATGCGTTCTAAGGAAGAAGCTCACGATTACAGATACTTTCCAGAACCAGATTTAACACCTATAATAATATCTCAAGAAAAGGTAGAAAAAATAGCATTAAGTTTACCAGAAATGCCAATAGCAAAAAGAGCCAGGTTTGTAAAGGAGTATGGAATAAGCGAAAAAGAAGCTTCAATTATAATAGAAAGTAAAATACTGGCTAAATACTATGAGGATGTAGTAGATATTGGAGCAAATCCTAAAACAGTATGTAACTATATTCTTGGTGATTTACTTCGATTATTAAATTCTAATAATATGAAAATAGAAGAAATAAAAATATCACCTAAAAACTTAGCAGATTTAATTAAAATCATAGAAGAAGGAAAAATAAGTAATACTGCTGGTAAAGAAGTATTTAAAGATATGTTTGAAAGTAATAAATCACCAATGATTATTGTAGAAGAAAAAGGATTAGAACAGATAAGTTGTGATGATGAAATAGAAAAGTTAGTAGATAGAGTACTAAATGATAATCCAAAGTCTATTCAAGATTTTAAATTAGGAAAGACTAAAGCTATAGGATTTTTAATGGGACAAGTTATGGGATTATCAAAGGGTAAAGTAAACCCTTCAATTGCTAAGCAAACTTTAGAAAATAAATTAAATAAAATATAAAAAAGAATTACTTGACATTTATTGTTAAGTAATTCTTTTTTAAGTTTTTATGTATTGAGCTTAATATTATAAATTATCATATGTAAAAGTTTCACACTTATATATAACTTAATATATACTAATATATATGTATAAATATAAGAAGGAGAAAATTAGATAATATATATGAGAAAGTTATATAAAAACTCGATTCAAAGGTTAGCATTCTTTTTTGTAACTTTAGCTATTCAGATATATCTTGTAGTTCGTATAATCTTGGAATCTAAAGAATATTTTTTATATTTCTATATAATTTCTTTAATAGTAGGTATTATTTTAGTAGTAATTATACTAAATGGTAAAAGTAATCCTAGTTACAAAATTGCTTGGATTGTGCCAATTTTAATATTACCTATCTTTGGTGGAGCCTTTTATCTTATTTATGGAGGAAATAAATTAAGTAAAAGGGAGAAGAGTAAAATGAAAATTCAAAATATTAAAATGAAAACATCATTAAGACAGGACAATAAAGTATTGATGAAATTGGAAAAGGAAAGTGAATATGCTAAAAATCAAGCATTATATATTTTAAATTATGCAGATTGTCCAATATATGAAAATACTTATAATGAATATTTATCTCCAGGAGAAATTAAGTTTAAAAAGCTAATAGAAGAATTAAAAAAAGCAAAACATTTTATTTTCTTAGAGTACTTTATTATAGAAGAAGGGATAATGTGGAATACAATATTAGAAATTCTAAAAGAAAAAGTAAAAGAGGGTGTAGATGTAAGAATAATTTATGATGATGTTGGATGTGTTATGAAATTACCTTACAAGTATAATCAAGAGTTAGAAAAAATAGGTATAAAATGTAGAATATTCAATCCTTTTGTTCCAGTATTCACTAACAGATTAAATAACAGGGATCATAGAAAGATTGCTGTAATAGATGGATATGTAGGTTTTATGGGAGGTGTTAATTTAGCAGACGAATATATAAATGCCTATGAAAGATTTGGGCATTGGAAAGATGCAGCAATATTAATAAAAGGAGATGCTGTCTTTAACTTAACTGTAATGTTTTTAACTATGTGGGATTTTATAAATAATTCTGATGATGATTATATGAAATATAAGCCAGAAAATTTTACTGATAGGAAATATTTTTCAAAAGGCTATATTCAACCTTTTGATGATAGTCCATTAGTAAATGAACCTATAGGAGAGACCGTATATTTAAATCTTATAAATAAAGCTAAAAAATATATTTATATAAATACTCCTTACCTTATTATTGATAATGAAATGGCAACAGCTTTAAAAATAGCGGCAAAATCAGGTGTTGATGTTAGAATTGTAACACCCCATATTCCGGATAAATGGTTTGTTCATGCTGTTACAAAATCATACTATCAATCATTTATTAAGGATGGAATAAAAATATATGAATATACACCAGGATTCATGCATTCTAAAACATTTGTTGTAGATGATGAATATGCAGTAATAGGTAGTATAAATTTAGATTTTAGAAGTTTATATTTGCATTTTGAGTGTGGGGCATGGTTATATAAAACAGATAGCGTAGTCAGCTTAAGAGACGATTTTAAAAATACACTAAAGCTTTGCCAAGAAGTGACTTTAGAAGAATGTGAAAATATAAAATGGCCAGTTAAATTTGGTAGGTTAATTTTACGTATGTTTTCACCTTTATTATAATAAAAAGTCTTCCTTGATAGATATGAAGGGGGATTTTTTGTTATAATTAAGAACGAGTATTAAATAAAAAGGAGAAATAATGAAAAAATACATAAACTTAATGAAAAGAAATATAGATTTTATTTTGGGAGTAGTGTTTATTATATACTTTATATGCTTGATTTTTTTATCTAAACTTTATTTCAAATATATCTTCATAATTTTAGGAATATCATTTATAATTTATCATTTTATTAAAGATAAATTAAAAAATAAAAGGAAACTATATCAGATATTAAAAATAATTTTTTCTATTTTTATTTCTATTTTTATTGCTATAGAAGGAGCTATAGCATTTTATCCTAATAAAAGTATGAAAGAATGTGACTATATAATAATTCTTGGAGCATTAGTAAATAAAAATAGGCCAAGTCAAACACTACAAGACAGACTAGATGCAGCTATTGAATATCTAAATAAAAGTAAAGATGATGCTTATATTATAGTTTCTGGGGGGCAAGGTAGAGGTGAAAATATTAGTGAAGCTCAAGCAATGTATGAATATCTAATCAAAAATAATGTGGATGAAAAAATAATAATAAAAGAAGATAAATCAAGGACTACAGAAGAAAATTTTAAATACTCGAAGAAAATCATAGAAGAGCATAGCAATAAAAATATAGAAGATATAAGAATAAAAGTAGTAACAACAGATTTTCATAGCTTTAGAAGTAAGTTAATTTCACAAAAGTTTAATTATGATAGTATAAGTTTTTACACTTCTATATCAAAATATAATTTAGTGCCTTTAAATTATTTAAGAGAATTTTTTGCTATAATTCATTATTTTTTGCTTGGAAGCTAAAATGAAAATTTACAAAAATATACAAAAATTGATGATTTTTGGTTTTATGCCTTCATTCTAGACAAAAATTCTAAATCAGTGTATCATATAAATAATGCAATGAGATAGTTTGGAGGTTTTATAATGATAAAGGAAATACAAAATATGAATTTCAAAGATATGACTATATCTACAATAACTACAAAATTACTAGACTGGGCACTAGAAAGTGGAGTTAAATTAGTAATAGGAATATTATTATTAATAATAGGATTTAAAATAATAAATAAATTATCTAAAAAGTTTGTTACTTTCTCAGAGACGAAAAATATGGATATGACTCTGATAAGATTTGTTAAATCTTTTATAAATATATCATTAAAAGGATTGTTAGTTTTAGTAATAGCAGGTGGCTATTGGAAGTTAGAACTTTCAGGTCTAGCAGCAATAGTAGCTTCTGCTGGGGTTGCTATAGGTCTTGCTCTTCAAGGTAGTTTATCCAACTTTGCAGGTGGTTTTATAATACTATTACTTAGACCTTTTAAAGTAGGAGATTATGTACAGACAGGCCAGTTTGAAGGTGAAGTTGAACAAATAGGAGTATTTTATACTACATTAACAACTATAGACAATAAAGTTGTATTAATACCTAATGGAACTCTTTCAAATGGTAGTTTAATAAACTATTCTTCAAAACCTACAAGAAGAGTAGATTTAAAATTCTCTGCAAGTTATGAAAGTGATATATTAAAAGTTAAAAGGGTACTAGAAGATATCGTAAGAAGTAATCCTTTAATTTTACATGATCCAGAGCCATTTGTCGGATTATTTGAACAAGGACCAAATTCCCTTGACTTTGCTGTTAGAGTTTGGTGTAATAAAGAAAATTATTGGCCTATATATTTTGACTTACTAGAAAAAGTTAAAATAAGGTTTGATGAAGAAGGTATTTCTA
>NZ_JAGHFM010000053.1 GCF_017888745.1 Terrisporobacter sp.
AAATGTTAGAAATGGTTCAAAACATATCTAACATGGTAAACATACACTACATAAGACAAAAAGAGCCAAAAGGACTAGGACATGCAGTTCATTGTGCAAAAAGTTTCATAGGAGATGAGCCTTTTGCCGTATTACTTGGTGATGATATCGTAGATGCTGAAACTCCTTGTCTAAAACAAATGATAAACGCTTATGATGAGTACAAAACTACAATACTTGGAGTTCAAGAAGTAGCTAGAGAAAATACTAATAAATACGGTATACTGGATGTAAAACACATAGAAGATAGAGTTTACAAAGTAAAAGACATGGTGGAAAAGCCAGATGTTGACAAGGCTCCATCAAATATTGCCATACTTGGTAGATACATAATAACTCCAGAAATATTTAACATATTAGAAAATCAAGAGCCAGGAAAAGGTGGAGAGATACAATTAACTGATGCTCTACAAACTTTAGCAAAAAAAGAAGCTATCTATGCTTATAACTTCGAAGGAAGAAGATATGACGTAGGTGATAAATTAGGTTTCTTAGAGGCTACTGTTGATTTTGCTTTAAAAAGACCAGAGCTTAGAGATGATTTCATTGATTTTTTAAGAAGCAAAGCAGAAACAATAAGAAATGAAGAAATTTTAAAAGAAGTAGCAGTAACTACTGAATAACTATAAAGTCAAGGGTTACCTTGACTTTATTTAAATTACAACAAGGATTAAAAATTTAATATATATATTATAAGTGTAAAATAATTAATTTAATATAAATTATAAAAATCATTATAGAGATTTGGGGGCAAATTTATGAAAAATATAATAAAGTTAAAACCATTTTACAGTGAAAAGATTTGGGGATATGAAGAGTGGTGCTTATCTACTCATAGGAATGGGAACTCTACAATAAAAGATAGTGATATGGCTTTAATTGATAAATTAGGCAAGGAGTTACCAATTCTTAATAAAATTATTCAAGCAAATGATACGCTATCAGTTCAAGTACATCCAGATGATGAATTTTCTAAAAAATATGAAAATGATAATGGAAAGACGGAGTGTTGGTATATACTAGAAGCTAAAGAAGATGCATCTTTAATATGTGGTATAAAGCCAGGTCATACTAAAGAAACTTTTGAGAAAGTAATAGAATCTGGTAATATTGAAGAAGAATTAGAAACAATCAGTGTTAAGCCTGGAGATATGATTTACATACCAGCAGGAACAGTACATGCTATAGAAGGTGGACTTAAATTAATTGAAGTTCAGCAAAGTAGTGATGTCACATATAGAATGTATGACTGGGGAAGAGATAGAGAAATGCATATAGAAAAATCTCTTCAAGTAATAGATTACGAAGGAAAAAATAAGGGTGGTAAAATAGAAAACTTTACAAAGTTAGAAACTCCATATTTTATAGTTGAGAAAATCTGTGTTGATTCTGAATACAAAGATTATGTAAGTGAAGACTTTCATTCATATACAGTGATAAGCGGTAGCGGAAGTATAGGAAGTGGAGATGAAGTTTTAACATTAGATAAAGAAGAAACTATTTATATACCTAATGGTGTAGAGTATACTATTACTGGTAATATAGAATTATTAAAGTCCTATGTAAGTAAAGAATATAAAACTTCTGAAGAAAAAATATTGGCAGAAGCATAATATGTTATAACTAAAAATATTTAATTTATAAGAATAGCTTAGCACAGAAGAAGTGCTAAGCTATTTATATAATTATTGAATTATTTTATATATTGACTAGAAACATATCCAGTTTTATTGTTGTATTTTACTTTGTACCAACCAGAAATACTCTTATCAACTATTGTAACTTTAGAACCTTTTCTGATAGTAGTGATTATACCAGTAGAAGTAGAAGCACCTTTTCTAAAGTTAACATTAGCAGTAGTAGTTCCAGTACTAGAAGTAGCTGGAGGGTTAGAAACACTTCCGTTTATGCTTACATATTGGCTAGAAAGATAACCAGTTTTCCAGTTGTAATTAACTTTATACCAACCAGAAATACTTTTATCGATAACGTCAACTTTAGTTCCTTTAGGAATAGTTGTTATTCTAGAAGCAGAAGTAGAAGCACCAGTTCTAAAGTTAACATTAGCAGTAGTTACTCCAGTTTCAGAAGAAGTAGCTGGAGGAGTACTAGGTTCTTCCGGTGTTGGCTGAGAAGGCGTCTCAGGTACACTAGGTTCTTCTGGTTGAGAAGTAGAACCTATGTTGAATGTTTTTAAAGTAGTATAGTTCAAGTCAACATTACCGCTTATACCAGATACTGTACCTTTGTCAGTATATTGCCACATTGAGTAAGGTTTACCCAATGTATTTTTGTTGTTGTATTGAGCGCACCATACATTGCTTGAGAATAATATATTGTTGTGGTAATACTTACTACTGAAATCAGGGTTAGTATATAGACCAGTTTCATATCCTTGAGATTTAATTGTATTCATGAAAGTATTAGCCATATCAGTTACTAAATCTTTTGTAACAGTAACATCTTTATCATGTCTATTATCTACACTATCATACTCATAATCGAAGAAAACAGGATAAGAAATAC
>NZ_JAGHFM010000337.1 GCF_017888745.1 Terrisporobacter sp.
CTATAAATTAAGACTTAGTATGCTAGTTGTCGGTAAAAAAATACCACTTGTCCGACTTATGTTGAATCAAAATTTTAGAAATGTTACCTTTGATACAAAGAAGGTAGCATTTTTTTATGCGAGGATTAGCACAAGAAAGGGAGGTAAAGTTTTGATTACACTTAAACTAGCAATATCGTATATGAAAAAACAAAGAGGAAAAACAGTGGCACTATTGTCAAGTATTGCACTTTCAGTGATGCTTATTTTCTCTATGAATGTAATCAGGGATTCGGGATATGATTCTCAAATACAAGAAGCAAAAGATTTGAATGGAAATTATCAAGTATGGTTTGAAGGGATTGATATAGATAAAGCCAAACAACTAGAAAATGATAGTGAAGTAAAAAAAAGTAGCAAGGTTAAATATTTTCTTGAAGGAGTTAATAAAGAAAATGGTGTTAAACTTGATTTAAATTCATTTGATGAAGGTTTTATAAATTCTCTTAATTATAAGATGAAGGGAAGAGAACCAAGAAAAGATGGAGAAATAGTCATAGAAAAAGAAGCAGCAAAGCAAATGGGAATAAATGATCCATTAAATAAGAATATTGATTTAATGTTGATGAATAAATACGTTGACGACAATGGGGCTAATAAAATTGATAGTGCTAATAAAAAATTTAAAATTGTTGGTGTACTTGAAAAATCGGATAAGTATTATAGTTCTAAATCCAGTGCAATAGGAGGTATTAGAACTCAAGCTTTTATATATGAAGAAGCTAAGTTTCCGATAAAAGCAAAAGATACATATAAAGGAACTATATTTCTTAAATCTGAAAAAAATACATCTAAGTTTGTAAGTAAAATGGAAAAAGAGCTGGGTCTTAGTTGGGACTATTTACATGAAAATTCGGAAGTTACGACAGCTAAACAATTAAAGTATATGTCTACTAATAATATAGAAAATATTAAAAAGATACTTCTTTTAGTAATTGTATCTAGCCTTGTAATATACAATATTTTCAATATTATCCTACAGGATATAATAATACAAATAGGACTTATGAGAGCAATTGGTATGTCAAAGAAGAAAATTAAGAGAATGTTTGCAGAGATTAGTCTTATATATATAGTTTTAGGAACTTTAATTGGGATGTTACTTGGAACGACATTATCATATATTGGAGTTCGATTAGTATATGGATATAGCTCTATGCTAACAATAGGAGCTTCAAGTATAATCTATTCTTTTATAGTTTCAACATTATCTGTATCTATAAGTAGTTTTATAGTGGTCAGAAAAGCTATGAAGATGTCTATAATTGATTCAATAAAAAATAGTGAGAAGTACAAAAGAAAATCAAAATCTAAGAGAATCAAAACAAATATAACGAAGGGAAGTATGATTATAAGTATTGCAAGGAGAAATATATGGAGAAACAAATCTAGAACTATCATAACAATGCTTGCAATTACCATGGTTGGAACAATGTTTATATTTAGTTTTGCAGTGAAAGATACATTAAATACCAATATAGAGGAAGGAATAACAGGTGGTTCCTTTGGAATGTCCTATGGAAGTGTAGATAAAACAGTAAGTGGAAGCTCCTATGGTACAGAAAGTTTATTTTATAAAATTGATAAGAATATGATAGAAGAGATAAAAAATATAAAAGGAGTGAAAAGTGTAGAACCAAACTTTTATAATTCTAATGGATATATTTTTGTTCCTAAAGATAAAATATCTAAGGCCTATCAAGATGAATTAAATAGAAGGGGTTCATTATTTCAAGATGAGTATAATAATGAATATCCGCTTATTATAAGAGGTTATAGCGATGAGATGTTGAAGAGTAGAGAGTCATTTATTGAAGAAGGAAAAAACTTAATAAATAATAAAGAAGGAAAGTATAAAAAAGTTATATTAGTAAATAATACCCAATCACTAGTTACTCACTCATTTGAAGCAGAGGTAATTGATGATGTGAAGGTGGGGGATATTATAGATATAAAAATACCTGTATATAAGGAGGGTATCAAAAAATACGAAACAATTAAGGTTGAAGTTGGTGCTATTATGAAAGAAGTCTATGCAGCAGCTCAAGATGGAAATGTTGATGCTGGTGGAGCACAGGTAATATTTAGGGAGGATGACTATAAAGAATTAACAAATCAAAAGGATTATAACAAGATCTATGTAATGACTCAAAAAGGTGAGTTATACCCAGTTGAAAAAAGATTAGAGAAACTAACAAAGGATTATGCATTTTCATCAATAGGTGGTAAAGGTGAAGATATGAAATTTTACGGAGCACAACAAAGTTCAGAGGACAGACTTACAGTAGTATATCAGTGCTTAATTTTACTTATACTTTCTGTGAACAGTATTTTTATTATGAGAAGTAATATCATTGCAAGGAGAAAAGAGATGTCGACATTAAGAGCTCTTGGAATGAGTATTAAAGATATGAAAAAAATTCTAATAATTGAAAGTGAGTTTTATGGGATAGTTGCCTGCACAATAGGAGCTATAATTGCAACAGTTTATCATAACTGGGGGATTGCAAGCGCTAACAAAAGCCTTATAGCAGGACGATTTGAAAGGA
>NZ_JAGHFM010000410.1 GCF_017888745.1 Terrisporobacter sp.
CTATTACTACATAATCATAATGATTGGACATTAATTGAATTTGTCTTTTTAAAATAGAGTTAACAAAGCAGTAACAACCTTCTCCTTCAGACCTACCCATTACTAATAGATCGTAACCATCCCCCTCTTCAACTATAGAATTTAATTCATATTCTAAATATTGAGATTTAGTCATTCCACCTGGATATTGCTCTCTCTTTTGTTCCATCAAATTAGCTTTTTCTTTTATTGCCCCAATTGTACCATTCAATTCCATTCCCAATACATCATTTATATTAGAGTTTGCATCTGCATCTACAACTAAAGTATCTCCCTTTTTCTCCTTAGTTAAGTAGTCAATTAAAATTCCTGTTAAACTTGTCTTACCTGTACCACCTTTACCTGCTACAGCTATATTTACTGTCATGGTAAAATCCCCCCTTATGACAAAAAAATTTACCTATATTTAATTACTAAATATAGGTAAATTATATCAGATATTTTGCTAATAAAATGTTTTTTTATAGTTAATTAATTTTATTTACTCGAATATATGCTTAAAAAATTGAATTGGGCTATAAATTAAAAGTCTAGGCCCAGAAAATTTCATAACTTCTTTGACTTTTACTTTCATGTCTTTTTTGTAGCAATGTATTGGACACTTACTACAAAAACTCTTTTCATTACCAAATTTACAAAAATCTAATCTTTTGTGAGCATATTCTAATAATTCTTTACATTCTTGGCATAATTCTCCATTTGTCTTATGCTTCTTTTTGCAGTATATATTTATCATAAGAGCTATTGTCTTTTTTTCTTTTTCTATTCTTGTCATATTAGCACACTCCTATGCTAAATTTAAAGTATTATTTTTTACATATACTTTTTTATCACATATTGATACACTTGATTTTCTATGTGATACCATTATTATTGTTTTTTCACTGCATTGATTATTTATAGTTTTTAATATTTCGGCCTCATTTAGAGTATCTAAGTTACTTGTAGGTTCATCTAATATTAATATATCTGCATTATGTAGGAATGCTCTTGCTATACCAAGTCTTTGTTTCTCACCAGAAGAGAAGTTTGAACCTAATTCACCAGCATTAGTTTCATATCCTTTTGGTAAAGTCTCAATAAATTCATGTATTGATGCTTTTTTACAAGCCTCTATAACTTCTTCCCTAGTGGCATCCTTTTTACCAATTTTAATGTTATTTTCTATTGTATCATTGAATAAAAATGTTTCTTGTGTTACTAGTGACTGTGATCTTCTAAGTGCTTTTGTAGGCATCGTTTTTATATTTTTATTATCTAATGATATACTTCCTTCATTAACATCCCAAAATCTCATTAATAATTTAAGTAGTGTAGACTTTCCACATCCACTTTCACCTAGTATACCTATTTTATCACCAGGTTTTATTTCTAAATTTATATCTTTTAATAGATTTTCATCTCTATCTTTATATGCGAAATTTACATTTTCGACTTTTATTTCAGTTCCTTGTAATTCCATGTCTCCTGAAACCTCTTCAACTGCTGGAACTTCATCTAATATATTAAACAGCCTTTGAGCACAAGCTAAGGTTTGAACTAAGTTGTTAGATAGATTACTTAAAGCAACAGTTGGCCCAAATGAGCTTGATAATATAACTATAGCAACTAAAGCTTGACCTATATTAATAGTATTATTTTGATATAAATTTATACTTATGAATAAGAAAGTAAGTATGGCAGCCATTATAGTAACATCTGTGAAAGCTTTTATTATACCTTCATGCTTTTTAATTCCACTCATTTTACTTTCTAATATATCACTATTTCTATTTATTTCATTTAGTCTATTTTGTCCTTGATCAAATAAAAGTATTTCTTTTATACCTTTTAATGATTCTAATAAATGAGAATTTGTCTTTGCAAACTCTTGTCTATATTCCATTCCTGCCACATTACCAAACTTAGATGATATAACAGGTATTAAATATCCTACTACTATATAGTATACTGCTGATACTATACCGAATATTGGATTTATCATGTATAGTATAACTGACATTATTATAGAAGTTATTATTGCTATGGCTATTGGAGCTATTGTATGAGCATAAAAAACTTCAAGCAACTCTATATCACTAGTTATAACAGATATTAAGTTACCTTTTTCCTTACTTTCTAATTTGGCTGGTGATAATTTTCTAAGTGCTTTAAATACTTTATCTCTAAGTATTGCAAGTATTGTAAAAGCTATATAGTGACCAGAATATTGTTCTATATATCTAAGTACACCTCTAAGTATCCCACAAGCTATTATTACAGCTATACAAGTTTTAA
>NZ_JAGHFM010000338.1 GCF_017888745.1 Terrisporobacter sp.
CTCCAACTCAAGGACATATTCCATCAGGTGTACCTTATTTAGGATTTGCTAGAGAAGATATAATTAATGGAAAAGTTAGAAATGCAATGATAGTTGGTAAAGGTAGTCTATTCCTTGGAAGAATGACAAATCTATTCGATGGTATATCTTTTGTCATAGAAGAAAACCAATCTAAAAAATTCCAAGGTTTAGAAGAAGAGGAAGAATCAGTTGATGTTAAAATACCTAAGATAGCAATAACTACTATAGGAAGTGAACATGGAGAACAAAATGTAATAGAAGGAGCTTTAAAAGCTACTAAATCAAATATATCAGTTACAACTATAGGTAGTGAAAGTGCTGAAGGATTAAAACATATTAAGACTAATTGTGAAAAAGAAGCTCATGAATTAATGGAAGGGCTTTTAGAAAGTAAAAAAGTAGATGGTGCAGTAACTATGCATTATCCATTCCCTATAGGAGTATCAACTGTTGGTAGAGTGGTAACTCCTAGCAAAGGAAAAGAAATGTTTATAGCCACTACAACAGGAACTTCTTCAGCTGATAGAGTTGAAGGGATGGTTAAAAATGCTATCTATGGAATAATAACTGCAAAAGCTTGTGGCATTAAAAATCCAACTGTAGGTATAGCTAATGTAGATGGTGCAAGACAAGTAGAAATAGCACTTAAGAGTTTAAAAGAAAATGGTTATGATATAAATTTTGCAAACTCTGATAGGGCAGATGGTGGGGTTGTTATGAGAGGAAATGATTTAATGACTGCATCTGCTGATGTAATGGTAACGGATTCGTTAACAGGTAATCTTCTGATAAAAATGTTCTCTGCATATCATTCAGGTGGAAAATATGAATCAGTTGGTTATGGTTATGGTCCGGGAATTGGAAAAGATTTCGATAAACTAATTATGATTATATCAAGAGCGTCAGGTGCGCCAGTTATAGAAGGTGCAATAAAATTTGCTGCTGAATTGGTTAATAATAATATCCATGATATATCTAGAGAAGAGTTTACGAAAGTTGAAAAAGCTGGATTTAAGGGAGTCTTACAAGGATTAAAAAAATCTAAAGTAGAATTAACTAATACAGCTGGAGAAAAGATTGAAGCTCCTGAAAAAGAAGTTGTAACAGAACAAATATCTGGAATAGATGTAATGGATTTGGAAGATGCAGTTGAAGTTTTATGGAAAAATAATATCTATGCAGAAAGTGGAATGGGTTGTACTGGACCAATAGTATTAGTTAGTCCGGCAAACCTAGAAAAATCTAAATTATTGTTAGTAGAAGCTAAGTTTATAAGTGAATAAATAGTCAATTAAAGGGAAGAAAATTTTTATTTTCTTCCCTTTTTTTATTGTAAGGATATTATAATACTTAAAAATATGTGTAAAACTTGTGTATCAAAGTGATATCAATATATTCAAAAAAGTAAAAAGTGACAAAAGGATCTTAAATGCAATGTGAGAATTGAGTTAGTGTTATAATATGATAAAGGTCGCAATTGTTATATAATGCGTAGTAAGAATAATTCTGACAATATATATGTAAATGGGAATTTGAGGCGAATTTAATGAAAGATTATTATGAATCACAATTAATACATTATAAATTAAAAGTTTGGTAGGGATTTAGATGAAATTAATCCCATATATTACTGTGCTTAGTGGAACAATACTATTTATATGTTCAGTTATCTTTGATTTTATGGGTATAATTGGATGTTTATCAACATTATAAGTAGTGATTTTAATTATTGTTGGTGTGTTAACAAAACATTACGAGAATTTTTATTAATCTATTTATAAATTTTTTTAATTACTAGTAACTGAATTATTTTATAATCCAGTATGAGCCATGGGGGTGCAATTCATGACAGTTTATGTTAAAAATTTGCTATTAATTATTGCAATACTTAGTTAGATGTTGTTGTAATGGTAAAAAATGTAATATTCTGATATGATATATTTAATTGAAAATAATGAAGAAAAACAGTAAATAAAAAATTAGGGAAGAAAAAGTGAGGGAAAAACAAAAAATGACGAAAAAAGTAATAGCAATTATGACTACATTACTAATGTTTACATTAGTTGGATGTAATAAAACAAGTGATAATAATTTAAAAGAACAAATTAAAAATAAGTACATGTATTTTAATTTTGAAAACAAAAGTTGGATGAATAGCAAATATGACTACAAAGTAAGTGAAACATATATAGCTCGCTTTACAGAGGAAGATGTAGCTCTATATTCAATAAGAGAAAACGTTCAGGAAAGTATGAGTTTTAAAGGATCTGAATTAGATGAAAATGGTAATGGAATTACTTATAATTTTGTATCACATCCTGATAATAAGTACAAAATACATGTTTATTTAGATGAGGAAAATAATAATAAATTAAAAGTGAAATTATATGATCCACAAGGTAATGTGGACACAGTTAATGGTGATTTAATGACTAAAGAAGAATGTGAAAATAAAATTAAGAATACAATAAACGAAATAGAACTTAAAAACATGATTGAAATTGGTTTTGGAAAAGAAGCTAATCTAGATTTAGATAAAATAAAATCAGATATAGATAAAGCTAGAGACACTATTTATGAGGAAACTAAAGAAAATAGAGATGATATTTATTATCTTTATTCACCAGTTGATAATTATAGTGAATTAAACAATGATAAGAAAACACAGTATGTTGGATTTGTAGGAATAGATTTAGATGAATATGGAGAAATGCGTACAATGAGTGATTTTCTTTACTTAGTAGACATGGATGATTTTACTTTATATACATATGCACCAGGAGAAAATGGTAGCTACGTACTAGAGAAATATGAAGGTAGTTCATTACAAGTATCAGATAGTAATGATAATAATACAGAAACTGTAGATAGTAACACAGAAACTATAGATAATAATACTGAGGTAAGTAATGATAAAATGCCTACTATGGCAGAGCAAGAAGATGCAATAGCCAAAATTATGGCGGAATATGGACCATCAACTGAAGAGCATCAAGTAGCTGTTTT
Organism: Terrisporobacter sp.; assembly: GCF_017888745.1. Lineage (GTDB taxonomy): Bacteria > Bacillota > Clostridia > Peptostreptococcales > Peptostreptococcaceae > Terrisporobacter. Next base: position 3,028 of record NZ_JAGHFM010000338.1, read on the forward strand.
AAAAGATCCTATATTTTATAATGGAGAATGGTGCTATATGGTAGCTACACAATTTGAGACTCCAACTGGTATTACTAAATCAAATCAATTTTATGTAGGAAGTAAAACATTAGAGAATTATGGATCTATATATTAGAAATTGTATTAAGATAAAATAACAAGGTGAAAATATAGCATAACTAAAAAGGAGGAAACAGTGAATAATATGGTTACACTCTTTCTCCCTTTTAATATTAGTTTGTTTAATATATATATCTTAATTATCAATAAAGCAAGTATTCTAAGGCATTATAATTATTAAAACTAAATGAAGTAAATACAAGATATAACATTTTAAATTTATTCATATCAATTTTAATATAAGGAGAATACTCATTAATTACATGATGATACTTAGTAAAAGAAAGAACACTAAACCAATATATCATCTAATGAATAGAAACTGAATTATTTTATGATCCAGTATGAGCCATAGGGGTGAAGTTCTTGACAGTTTATGTTAAGAACTTTCTATTTTAATAAATAATATAATTCATGTAATTTATGTAATAAACAATCGTTATATAATATGAAATACATATGTCATAATATGTATTCATAGAATTGAGATGAGCAGATAATGAAAAGTTTTTTATTTTGAGGAATACTATCTTTCTTAAGAATAGTATTTTTTGCATTTTGTTTTTCTTATGCAATAATAAATCCCAAAATTTATATTTATATATTGTAAAAGTATTTACAAACAAAGAAGATGGAGTAATAAAATTTACTAACTATTTTGTTATTTTTAAATAATTTATTATAATATATCTATTACAAGATTGTCCTATGTGGGAAATATTGACTAAATGGTAAGATAAATATAAGTAATAAATTTAACAACAGGAGGAAAGTTATGCCACAAATAAAAGTAAGAGGAATAAATGAAAACGACATCTGTAAGATAAGTGAAAAGATGATTGATGAATTAGTAGAAGCTGTAAAATGCCCAAGAGATTATTTTGAAATAGAATGTATAAAGTCTGTTGCTATAAGAAATGGTAAGATAGCGGATGTATATCCATTTGTAGAAGTAGCTTGGTTTGATAGAGGTCAAGAGGTTCAAGATACAGTAGCTAAAATAATCACTAACAATATAAGAGAAAATCTAAATATAGAAAGTATGGATTTAGCCTTTACAGTTTTTGAAAAAGAAAAGTATTATGAAAATGGAGAACATTTTTAATATATAAAGAATTAAAGGGATAGGAGCATATACTCCTATTTTTTTATTGTAAGGATATTATATTGTTTTTAAAGTTATTTAAACACTTACAACTAGGAGCTATCAATATATATGTGAAAATATGAAAATTTAAATTTTTAGTAAGAGGATTATCTAACTCTTAGATAATCTGCATTAATAGTCAAATTGATAAATGAATTTGACTATTTTAAAATAGATAAATATACATATGACCAAACGTTTTTTAGAGGAAAATAATTGTAACTATTAATACATTTGAATATTTAGTATAATATAAAAGTCATTTTTAATGGGAGGTCTATTATGGGAAAGTATTTAAGAAGAACAAAAGTTTTAATAATAGTGTTATTAATAATTTTAAGTGGATTTCCTAAATACACTTATGCTCAAGAAGATAGTAAAGTTTTATTTATTACTAGTTATAGTTCCTATATTACAAATTTTGATAATCTTATTACGGGGATAAAAGAAGGTTTGGGTGAGGATACAAGTTTACATATAAAGTACTTGGATTATAATTCAACAGAAAATATAAATAATAAAAATAACTATTATAAAAATATAAAATCAATGGTAGAGAATGAAAACTACGATGCAATAATTGTGGGTGATTATTATATATTAGAGTTTGTATTAAATTATAGAAATAATATTTTTAATTCAATACCAATTGTATTTTTTGGAACATCAAGTGAAGATGTAATTAATCAAGCTATGAAATATGAAAATATTACAGGGATAAAAAGAGAGGAATCGATTGATTCAACTATAGATTTAATATTAGATTTTCATCCTAATGTAAAGAATATAGTTTTAATAAATAATTACGATAAAACTGAAGAAATTGAAGAATTTAAAAATAAAATAATTCCTAAATATAAGAATATTTCATTTAAAACTATTTTTACAAGTAAAATTACAGAAGATGAATTAGAAAATAAATTAAGTAATTTAGATGATAATTATGCCATAATAACTATGTATGCCAATGATTTTAAGAATAATCAATGGATTAGCAATAAAAATGTAAATAACTTAATAACTAATGCGGCAGGAAATATACCTTTGTATAGCTTAGTAGAAGGTGGAATAGGCTATGGTAGTATTGGAGGAAAAATAATAAGTCTTTATAATCAAGGTAAAAAGGCAGGTCGATTGGCTCAAAAAATAATAGATGGCCAAGAATTAAAATCATTATATTTATTGGATGATAGTGTGAATCAATATACTTTTGATTTTAATGTCATGCGTAAATATGGCATAAAGCTAAGTGATTTACCAGAAGGATCACAGGTTATAAACTCTCCTAAGGAATTTATAATAGAGTATAAAAATTTCTTTATATTTTTTATATTATTTGTTATCTTATTAATGCTAACAATAATTATTTTAATAGTACATATTAATTATAAGCGAAAACATGAAGAGACATTAAATAAAGCTGTAAATAATATAGAATCACTGAATAAATTAAAAAATCATTTTATCATAAATATGAGCCACGAATTAAAAACACCCATAAC
>NZ_JAGHFM010000339.1 GCF_017888745.1 Terrisporobacter sp.
CCACCTTCTTCAATAAATGTTGCACAAGTAGTTTCTGATGTTTTTGTTGCATGACTGCCCGCTATACTTATTGCACCTGCCATACATTCAGCTTCTTTATTATGAGCGCAGTTAGTTGCCTTACAGTAAAAAGTAGAAGCATCTCTTAAATGTTTATTTTTTATCTCTCTCATGTTAAATTACCTCCAAAATAATCTCTATATTATTATGTACTAAAAATAAAAAATAATTATTTAAACTCTTATTCTACCTTTTTAATTCACTATGACTAAAAATTTACATTTAATTATTTTTATTACTACATTTTCCAGTCATATGATCTATTTCTATTTTAACTACACTACAAGCATCTAAAGCCTTATCTATATATTTTATACCTTCTTCCATAAAATTTTTAGAGTATTTTTCACCAATAGCAATTAAAGCTTCTCTTCTTTCTTCACGTCCAACTAAAGTGGCTCTTCCAAAAACTACTACACTTGAGTATCTTGTAGTAAATTCATTTGGGACTATTTCCATATCTGTACTTACAAAAAATGATACTTTATTATTGTTTTTTATATTGTCTAATTTATACCCCTTATTAGCACAGTGAAAATAAACACAATCATTATGATAAACAAAATTCACTGCTACACCATATGGATATCCATTTTCACATATTGTTGATAAAATACCTTCTTGTCCTTTAATTAATACTTTTATACTTTCTTCTTTACTTAATGATCTTTTCTTTTTTCTTAACTCTGGAAACATACACCCTCCTAAATTTAGTATATTTATAATTTTATTATAGAATAAATATATATTCGACTTTTATCAAACAAATGTTTTGAAATAAGAACTACTTTACTATATAATAATACATATTAGAAAAAAATAACATCTGGAGGAATTATGACGAAAGAAACACACGTAAAGGGGGGATATATTCTTGCCTTATTACTTCTTCCCTATATTTATAACACATACATAATTGAATATAATTTTTTTTATCGTGTAATCCTTTTATTTATATATGCCTATTTCACTAATATTGGTTCACTTGCATGTGATATAGATATGAAAGGATCATACATTAGTAAGAGATTTCCTATTATATATAAAATATTCGGTAAAAGACTAAGACATAGAGGGTTTACACATAGCTTAGTATTTTTAGCATTTTTAATGTATTTTTTTAATTCTATTTTAATCTGTAGTGATTTTAATATAGCATTTTTATGTTTATTCAGTGGATTTATCATAGGAATACTTTCTCATATTATTCTTGATTTGCTCACAAAAGAAGGTGTTGAATTATTTTACCCAATTGAAACTAATTTTTCTGTGCTACCTATAAAAACCAGCTCTAGAACAGAAAAAAACATATGTAAACTATTAAACATATTAGTAGTATTTTTAATTGGATATAGATTTTATTTATTTACATTATAAAAAATTCTCAGCATACTAATTTTATGCTGAGAATTTTTTATAATTATTCTTAGTAATATCTATGCTATTTTTTCTTATTATAACATTCATTATTGCATAACAATATTTCATAAGTCTTATCTATACCTATAGATCCAAAAGGTGCAGTTATAAGTATTGAAAGAACAGCTACAGTTAAAACTAAATTTCCACATTCTAGTCCCATTGATAAAGGAATACTTCCAATAGCTGCTTGAACAGTAGCCTTTGGAGTATAAGCTATCATACAAAATAATCTTTCTTTCATAGATAATTTTGTTTTTAATAAACAAATAAGAACACCTATCATTCTAAATATCATGGCAAATAGTATTGCTCCTATCACTATAACCCCTGAAGTAGTTACATATGATATATTTACAGTAGCTCCTACTAAAACAAATAGTAAAACTTCAGCAGCTATCCAAAGTTTATTATATTTATTAGATAGTCTTATAGCTAAAACTTCATATTTTTGCTTAAATACAATTCCCATACTCATTATGGCAAGAAGAGCTGACATAGGTAATATCCCTTCTAAAAGAATCTCACATTCTAATAATAAAAAAGAAATGCTAAGTACTATTATTATTTTTATGGAATCTCTCATATGAAAATTTTTAAATAATTTAATCAATATTATTCCTGATATTACACCAAATATAATTCCCATCACTATAGAAATAGGAATTTGAGCAAAACTTAAAACAGATATATTATCTCCACCTGCAAGACCTGTGAAAGCTGTAAATAAAACAATTACAAAGATATCATCTACTGATGCTCCTGCCATGATAAGCTGTGGAATAGAATTCTCTGTTCCTATTTTTTTATCAATTAGGTTTATCATTCTAGGTACTATTATAGCTGGAGAAACTGCTGCAATAACAGCTCCTATAATAGCAGCTTCTAAAATAGTAACTCCTAATAGTTTTGGTGCAATAATTATAACTGCTAATATTTCAAGAGATGCAGGAATAAAACACATAAGTATAGCAGGTCTACCAACCTTTTTTAAATCATCAAGGTTCAATGATAATCCTGCTCTAGTTAATATAATTACAAGTGCCAGTTTTCTCAAATCTGGCGAAATTGTAAGTACAGATTCATCCAGCAAATTAAACATATGAGGACTAAGTATTATACCTGCAAAAATCATACCTATTAGGCTTGGTAGTTTAAGCTTTTTAAAAATACTTCCCATAGATAGACCTATTAAAAAAATTAATGATAAACTTGTTAACATGCAAACCTCCCTATTTTTTACGCATAAAAAAAGCTGACGATTCCTGCGATAATTTTAATCACAGAAGTCATCAGCATTA
>NZ_JAGHFM010000340.1 GCF_017888745.1 Terrisporobacter sp.
CAATAGAGTCTTTATAGCCTCTTATTGTTAATCTAGGACAAATGTTAAAAGCCCTAGGATGTAAATCTGTAACATTAGGTGGAATAACTATTTGTTTTAATTCTTTACAATTTAAAAATGCATTTTCGCAAATTGTTGTAATTGTATTAGGTAATATTAAATACTTAATATATTTGTTATTTGTAAATGCATAGCTATTAACTACTTTTACATCTTGAGGAATAAAATAAGTGGAACTTTGTTTAGATGATGGATAAGTAAGAATATTACTTAAATCTTTTGTAAATAATATGCCTTTTTTACTACAGTAGTTTTTATTATCATCATCTATATTTATGCTTACCAAATTTTCACACTTAATGAATGATTTATCTTCTATCAAATTAATATCTTCAGATAGATATATATCTTTTAAATTAATACATTCTGAAAAAGTGTTATTATCTAAAGTTGTATAAGATGGTGGTATAATATATTGTGTTAAGCTATTAAGAGTATCGTTATTTATTAAATTTATGAGTATTTCTTTTGTAAATTTAGACTGTGATGATTTTTTTTTATTATTTATATTATGTGATAAGTGTTTATGATTAGTTTTAGAATATTCCTTGTGAACTATATATGCAATTATAAGTATGACGATTATTATAATGATTAGAAAAAGAATATACATAATAATAGCCTCCTTAATATTTTAAATTAAAAATTATTTTTAAGTTTATCATAAGCATTATTAATTTTTTTGTACATTTCCTCCATTTCTTTCTTTATTTTATATGGCACATTTTGAGAATTATATTTGTCTGGGTGATAAGTTTTACAAAGATAAGCATACTGTCTTTTTAAGTCTTGGATACTGCATCCTCTTTCAAGACCAAGTATTTCATAGTATTCATCAAGAGGATGTTTATGATTTTTATTAACTTTGTCATTATCAAGTTTATGTTTTAGAAATTCATTAAACTTTTCTTTGTAAATTTTTGTAGGTATTTCAAAGATAGATAGATAATCTTTTATAATTTCCTCTTGGTTAGAATTTAATGTATCATTATCTATAAAAAAAACTGAGAGTATGTCAGATAATATATCGAACTCTAAATTAAAATTATCACATAATTGGTTTATGGATTTTTTTAAGAAAAGTATAACATTTTTATTGTAATCATTAAACCTTGCATAATCATATTGGGCGAACAACCAGCTTTCTTGGTCTTCATTTATATCAAAAGATTCAATATATTCCACAATAAAGTCTCTTTCTTCACAGGAAATCAATTTATCAACCTTTGCACAGTATGTTAATAACTGAACTAAATAATCCGCTGCTGCGTTTGATACTTTTTTCTCATCGTATGTGTTAAATCCAATTTTTCTAAATGTATTTTTGCAATTAGTGCAGTTATATATACCATCCTCCAAATTATATTCTGTACTGCAAAAAGGGCATTTAATTTTAGAATAATTAAAATTTACTTCATTTGATTGAGTATCTATATATCCTTTCGATAATAAATCTTCGAGAATAGGCATGTAAAAACCTCCTAATAAATAAATATTTATGCATATAATTAAATTATATATAAATTAAATTTCCTTAGCAATCATATACATATAATACAGGTTTAATAAAATATAAATATTATATAAATTTATTTATTATGAGGTATTAATCAGGAGGGAGAAGATATTGAGTGAGATACAAAAGGGAACAAATACTGCTGATTTAAATGACATATACGAAGCTATACGGAAGATAAGGAGAGATATAAAATTAGTTAATAAAAATACTAAAAAAAATATACTATCTGTAGAATGCCTAAAAAATGAAATGAGTAATAGTAATGAACAAATATTTAGATTGAAAAAAGAGTTAGAGCAAAAAAACTTTGATGAGGTAAAAATATATAGAAAAATATTAATTTTATTAGATCAACTTGATAATGTTTATAAGTTTGCACATCAGTGTGAAAATAAAGCATTAATTGATAATTTAAATAGTGTGAAAAAAATTACTAGAAAGGAAATCTCAGAAATTAATTTATGTGAGATTAACCCACTGGGAGATTTATTTAATCCTGATATACATAGATGTATTTCAAGAGTGGAAGATTCTTCTAAAGAGCATGGGGAAATAATTTCAGTAATTGAAACAGGATATATTTTAAAGGGAAAAGTACTTAGGCCAGCTTTAGTGATTGTTGCAAAATAAAATAATAAGGGGGATATTAATTATGGGAAAGATAATAGGAATTGACTTGGGAACTACAACATCTGAAATATCTTATATTGAAAATGGAGAACCTAAAATCATACCAGATTGTTTTGGTAATAGAATAGTACCATCTGTAATAGGAAAAAAAGAAGATGAAAGTATAGTTGTGGGACAAGTGGCATATAATCAGTTGATTTCATCACCAGATAGAACTGTGTCTGAAGTAAAACGATTAATGGGTACAGATGCAAGAATACCTTTAGGGAATAAGGAATATTTACCTCATGAGATATCTGGTATTTTACTTAAAGAATTAAAAAACTATGCTGAAGCTTATTTAGGGGATGAGGTAGTAGAAGCAGTGATTACAGTTCCAGCAAACTTTAATAACTCTCAAAGGAAGCTTACTAAAATGGCAGGTGAACTAGCTGGATTAAAAGTTGAAAGAATAATAAATGAACCTACAGCTGCAGCTATGGCTTATGGAATGAATAATTCTAATAAGGAAGAAAAAATTCTAGTATTTGATTTAGGTGGAGGAACATTTGATGTATCAGTGCTTGAAATATTTGAAGGAATATTAGATGTAAAATCAAGTAGAGGAAATGATAAATTAGGTGGTAAAGATTTCGATGGGAGAATAGAAAAATATATAGAAGAAGAATTTGAAATTACATATGAATTAGGTTTATATGAAAATATAGATTTAGATACAGTTTATAGTATAAGGTCAAGAGTAAAAGAAGCAGCAATTCATGCTAAGAAAGAATTATCAAATCAGCTGAGCACTACAATTAATATACCTTTTATAAGAATAATAGATAATAAGCCAATAAATATTAGTTTAGAGCTTACTAGAGAAAAATTTAATAAACTCACTAAAGATTTGGTAATGTCTACTACAGATAAAATAAAAGAAGTTTTAAAAGCTTCAAACTTAAAAGAAAAAGATATAGACACTGTTGTACTTGCAGGTGGCTCCAGTAGAATAGTAGCAGTTAAGGAATTAGTTGAAAGTATGTTTCCAGGAAAAATAACATCAGGCATAAATCCAGATGAAGCAGTAGCCCTTGGAGCGGCTATACAAGCAGGATTAAAAAATAATCAAATTACAGATGAAGAGACTTTTATTATAAGTGATAAATGTAGCTATAACCTTGGAACAAGTATAATTAAAATAGGTGATGGAAAAGTTATCGATGGATGTTTTGACTGTATAATTCCAATAGATAGCACTATACCTTGTTCTAAAAAGAAAACATACTATACTGCTGTAGATAACCAAGAAGAAGTAAGAGTGGAAGTATATGAAGGAAATGAAATTATGGCAGAAGATAATACTAAAATAGGTGATTTTATATTAAGTGGAGTTCCTGAAGGAAAGGCTGGAGAGCAAAGCATAGATATAGAATTTGATTATGATTTAAATGGAATACTTGAGGTTAAAGCAACTGTAGTAAGTACGGGAAAATCAATCAATAAAATAATAGATAACTTTAGATTAATAGAATTACCACAAGATAAACTGGTAGATGAAAGTATTAATAAAGCCATGCATTTAAATACTTGGAAAAATTATAATTTGGGTGAAAGTGTAAAAGATATTATAGAATTAGCTGAAAATAAAATGAATGAATTAGATGAAGAATTGTGCGAAGTATTAAAAAATATAGTTGAAAAACTCAAATTAGCAATAATTGATGAAGATAAAGAATTGGTAGAAAAATATGATGAAGCACTAACAGATATCTTATTTAAGCTAAAATAAGATTATGATTATGATTTTTTCAATAAATAGTATATACTAATAGTAGTAATCAAATAATTTTGTTATAATTAATATAAAATAATAAAGACAATACATATTTTTTATATAAAATAAAAACAAAGGGGAAAGTAAATGGGGCAAATTAATCCGACAAAATCAAAAATAGCATCAGTAGCATGGAAATTATTTTATGAACAAGGTTATGAAGCTACGACAGTAGATCAAATCATAAATGAATGTGGAATGTCAAAGGGTAATTTTTATCATTATTTTAGAGCAAAAGATGAATTATTAAATTCTTTATCTGATATGTTCGACGAAGAGTATGAAAGTATTATGGAGAAATTAGATAAAGATATGAATAGTTTTGATAAACTTATAGAAACAACTAGACACTTATTTAGATTTATAGAAGAAAGAGTTCCTGTTGATTTATTAGCTATATTATATTCTTCTCAGATAATAAAAAAAGGACAAAAACATTTGCTAGATCAAACAAGAGTATACTATAGAGTTTTACAACAAATAATAACTGAAGGTCAAGATAGAAATCAAATTAAAAATGATAGATCATCAAGAGAAATAGTGAGAATTTATGCTATGCAAGAAAGAGCTGTTCTATATGATTGGTGTATTTGTGAAGGCAATTATCCTTTATCTTCTTATGGAGTAGAATTAATAGAAATTTTTCTAAAGGATTTTAAAATAGAGTAAGGAAGGTAGTATTAATGAAACAAATTTGTATTAAATTAACTAGAGACAATTATAATTTTAGATTTAAACAATATGAAGGTATGTTTTTTCATGCTGAAATAGGAGATAGTGAAGTTATTAAATATAAAATTACTAAAGACGAAAAAGGAGAAGAACTTAAGGAATTTGGTAATACTCACATAAAGGATGATATGATATATATTCCACAAATAGAAGCTTATTTAGATTTAAAGAAAATGAAATAAGATTTTAATTATTATAATTTAAAATTGATTTATAAAAAATGCCATCAAATTATTCAAATAAATTGATGGCATTTTTTATTTGTAATTTAATAAATTTAGACAAAGATTAAAAGGATATTTTATCTTGTATAAATTCTAGAAATAATTATAAACTAACTTCACTTGAAGGAATAGAGATAGATAGCGCATTAAATAGAATAATTTTATTTAGGCAAACTAATAATATATAAGTATATATATGGATACAAGTTAAAATAATATGTAAACTATTGCATAATTGTCCAAATTTATGTAAAATCTAAAATTAATAGAAAATGACATTAAAGGAGAAATGCAGATGAGTACAAATGAAAAAAAGAAAAAATCACTTAAGCTACCAACGGCTTATACAGTATTATTGTCAATAACTGCGATTATTGCAATAGTAACAAATTTTATACCAGGAGTGAAGGCAGCTAGTTTGTCAGACTTTATTATGGCTCCAATAAATGGATTAAATGAGGCAATTGATATTGCTATATTTGTCTTATTAATTGGTGGTTTTTTAGGAGTAACTACAAAAACAGGAGCATTAGATGCAGGTATAGGAAATGTAGTTGCTAAATTAAAAGGAAAAGAATTAGTTTTAATACCTGTTTTGATGTTTTTATTCTCTCTTGGTGGAACTAGTTTTGGTATGGCTGAAGAAACTATAGCTTTTACAGCATTAGTTACAACTACAATGATTATAGCAGGATTTGATCCACTAGTATCTGTGGCAACGATTATTTTAGGAGCAGGATGTGGGGTTTTAGGTTCTACAGTTAATCCATTTTTAGTTTCAGTAAGTATAGGAGCATTAAAAGGTGTGGGAATAGATGTAAATCAAGTAATCGTTATTGGTACAAGTATAGCTTTATGGTTATCATCATTACTTATATCAATATTTTTTGTAATGAATTATGCTAAAAAAGTTCATAGAGATAAATCTCAAACACTATTATCAGATTCAGAGATAAAACAAGCCAACGAAGCATTTATAGGAAATAAAAATGGTGAAGAAGAGGTAATAGAATTCACAGGAAAGAGAAAAATAGTTTTAGCATTATTTGCTTTCACATTTTTAGTAATGGTAGCAGGAATTATTCCTTGGGAAGAATTTGGTATAAATCTATTCATACACACTGACTTTTTAACAGGGGCGGCCCTGGGGAATTGGTGGTTCTCTGAACTTAGTATGTGGTTTGTAATTATGGCAGTAGTCATAGGTTTAGTTTATAGAATGAAAGAAATTGAAATAGTAAATGCTTTCTTAGAGGGTGCTGCTGATATGGTGGGAGTAGCATTAGTTATAGGTGTGTCAAAAGGTATATCAGTTATTATGAGTACTACTGGATTAGATGCTTATGTATTAAATTCTGTTTCGTCTGTGTTAGTTGGTATGTCACCTATAGTATTTACAATAGTTGCTTACTTAATATATATGGCATTATCATTTTTCATACCATCTACATCTGGTTTATCAGGTTTATCAATGCCTATATTTGGACCTTTAGCAGTTAGTTTAGGATTCCCGCCAGAAGTTATAATATCCATATTTAGTGCAGGTAGTGGTATTGTAAATTTAGTTACACCTACAAGTGGAGTTATAATGGGTACACTAGCTATAGCGAAGGTGGATTATTCATCATGGGTTAAATTTGTGAGCAAAGTATTAGTTGCTATATTTATATCCTCTGCAATAATATTATCTATAGCTATGATGTTTATATAGATTAAAAAGGAGAAGTTAAATGATATTAAATATTAAAAATCCAAAAGTACAATTAGTTTTTAAATATTTTGAAGAAATATCTAAGATACCTAGATGTTCAGGACATGAACAAGAAATAAGTAATTATTTAGTAAGTGAAGGGAAAAGGCTAGGACTGGAAACTATTCAAGATGAAACTCTGAATGTAATAATAAAAAAGCCAGCTACAGAAGGATACGAAAATAATCCTGGAGTAATACTTCAAGGACATATGGATATGGTTTGTGAAAAAAATAAAGATACTGAACATGATTTTACTAAAGATGAAATAAAACTAAGATTAGAAGGAGATCATTTATATGCTACTGGAACAACATTAGGAGCTGATAATGGAATAGCAATTGCCATGGGACTAGCATTATTAGCTTCAGATGATATACCTCATCCACCACTTGAAGTAGTTTATACAGTAAATGAAGAAGTTAGCATGATAGGTGCTATGAATTTAGATGGAAGTCTTTTTAAAGGAAGATACATCATAAACTTAGATTCAGAAGAAGAAGGTAAAATAACTGTAAGCTGTGCAGGTGGTGTTACAGCAGTGGTTACTATAAATAAAGAGTACAAAGAAATTACTTATCCTAAAACTGCTTATTCTCTAATAATAAAAGGTCTACAAGGTGGACATTCTGGTATGGAAATAGATAAGCAAAGAGGAAATTCTAATGTATTAATGGGAAGAGTTTTAAATAATCTTTGTAAAAATGGAAAAATAGAGTATGATTTAGTAAATATACATGGTGGGCTTAAAAATAATGCCATACCTCGTGAAGCAGAATGTGTAATTTTAGTAGATAGTCAATATGAAGAAAGTTTACAAAAAGAAATTAGTAAGATGCTAAACATACTTAAAAATGAATATAAAACTTCAGATCCAGAAGTTAATTTAGAATGTCATAAGTTAGAGGAAAATTATGATAAAGCTCTAACTAATGAAGTTAAAGAAAAGATAATTAGTGTACTAAACTTAATGCCTAGAGGGATTCAAACTATGAGTGCTGATATAGAAGGACTTGTTGAAAGTTCTACTAACTTAGGTGTTGTAGTTACTAATGATGACGAGATTAAGTTTGAGCTTGCTACTAGAAGTTCAGTGAAGAGCTTAAAAGATGATTTAAATGATAGAATGGACTTATTATGCAAGTCTTTAGGTGTTAAGTTTGATTTGGAAGATGATTATCCTGAGTGGGAATATGTGAAAAATTCTAAATTAGAAAAGATTTGTGTAGATACTTATGAAGAGGTGACAGGTAAAAAGCCTGAGATAATTGCTATTCATGCTGGGCTAGAGTGTGGACTGTTACTTGATGCTATAAAAGGTGCAGAGGCCGTTTCTATTGGGCCTGATTTGTTTGATGTACATACACCAAATGAGCACTTAAGTATAGGTTCTACTGAGAGAACTTGGGAGTATTTAGTTGCAGTGCTTAGGAATGTGAAGTAAGTGAGAGAGTTCTTCCTTTTTGGAAGAGCTCTTTTTTGTGTGTGGGAGCTCAAATAAGTAAAAGATTAGTTGAAATAGGGTAGCAAGCTTTATTAAAAAATATAATTCTCAAAAGTAAGTATATAAGTGGAATAAGATAAAATATTAAAAGCTGCTATACTATATGGTGAAGTAGCTTTATTTATTAATAAGTCTATATATTGTATAAATATATGTTAAGGTGGAATAATAATTTTAAAAAATAAAAAGGTTGATATTAATTTTATTTTATAATTATTTAAAATATACTTTAATATCATATTTAAATATAAGGAGAATACATATGATTTTAGACAATGAAAAATATAAAAAAGTTAGAGTAGCTCAATCACAAGGAGCAAGAACAGTTAAAGACGTTAAAGAAATGACAGATATAGTTATTGAAGATGATGATGAATATAGGAAAATAGATAGGGTACTACAAAATGTTTGTAAGTGCCAAAATATATCAGTAAATGAAGTAGTAGAAGCAGTTAAAAATGGAGCAGATACATTAGAAAAAGTAATGGATGAGACAAAAGCAGGTACAGGATGTGCTAGATGTAG
>NZ_JAGHFM010000341.1 GCF_017888745.1 Terrisporobacter sp.
TAAATATACTTCATCCTTGAACTGAGCCACTCTATCATAAGCATCATATGTGGAAGGCATATTTCCTGTTAATTCACTTAGAATAACACCACTTTCAACTCCACTTAACCATTTGACAGCCTCTGTCGCTGCACTAACATTAGTACAACTACTACTCACTGCGTATGCCCATGAACCTGTTGGTGTGTATCTTTCTTTATTCCAATCATTTCCCACAGGATAAGGTGCAATACCTAAATTAAAATCTGGATAGCTATTTTTCATATTGTTTGGTAACCATGCACCATCAAATTTAAATGCTGATCTTCCAAGTTCAAATAAGTTATCTATTTTAGTTTTTGAAAACATATTATTATCTAGTAATTTGTTAAAATAATTAACTGTTTCATAAGTTTTCTCTGAATTAAAATATCCATCAACAGTTAATCCATCTTCACTTACGAAATCACCACCATTTGACCATACAAAAGGAGCATAGTAGTAAATTGTTGATTCTCCTGAAGGGAAAGTCATATCAATTGGGTAATCCTTATCTGGAATAACACTTTTTACTTTCTCGCATACTTCATAGAATTCATCCCAAGTCCATGGGTCATCGATACTAGGAATCTCGATTCCTGCTTTTTCAATTATATCTTTGTTATAATATAATCCAACGCTGGACTCCATTGCACCTAGTGCATAAAGTTTATTATCTATTGTCCCCTGTTCTATTATTGAATCTAAATATACAGACTTGTCTTTATCTGATACCCCGTCTAAAGGTTGTATTATATTATTAGATACATATGCTGAGATATTTGGCCCATCAACAGTTATGATATCAGGTAAGTCTCCAGACATAACCCCTGCATTGATTTTATCTGAATATCCTCCTCCACTTTCATTACGTGGAATAAATTCTATATCTAAAAAATACTTACCATCGTATTTTTCATTAAAAAGCTCAACACTTTTTTTGTAGGCTTCTCCTTCTGTAGTATTCTCTATGGTATGTACCCACATAGAAATATACTCTTCATTGTCATCAAAACCACTAATACTACCTGTCTCTATTTTTTTGTCACATCCAACTAAGCCTATTATTAATGTGAAAATTAATAGAATACTTCCAATTCTCTTCCCCATATTAAATGAACTCCTCCTTAATATAATTTTGATAAAATCGGTTTTGTAACCGGTTTTGTAACCGGTTTTGAAATCGGTTTCATTAATCTACATAATCCTATCATAGGATTTACAATATAGTCAACTTTATAATTTTTTTTTTATATCTTTATTTTTGTGTAATAGAAAAATATATTTAATGTAAAATTTAATCTTTAAGTTGCACAAGACTTCTTTATTTGATAAACTACATAGGAATTATTCATAATAAAGAGGTGCTATTTTGAAAAAAAATATTACATATAGCGATATAGCTAAACATACGAATTTGTCTAAAGCTACAATTTCTAGATTTTTTAATTCTCCAGAAAGTCTTACTGAGGAAACTACCCTACTAATAGAAAAAGCACTTATGGAGTTAAATTACAAAGAAAATAAAGTGGCTAAGATTCTAGCTAATGGAAAAACAGAGTTTATAGGTATAATTGCTCCTAAGTTAGACTTACATTTTTATTCTTATTTACTTAATTGCATTCTTAATACTTATACTAAATATGGATATAAATTTATTGTTTTTACTAGCAACGGGGACATTGATGAAGAGAAAAAATATATTGAAGAATTATTAGCTTATCAAATTGAGGGATTAATTATGATTAGTTCATGTATACCTTCTATAGAATTAAAGGATTACAATATTCCAATTGTGGGAATTGAAAGAGAGTCAAAATATATTTCAAGTGTAAATACAAATAATTATATGGGCGCTTCTTTGGCTACAAATACTCTTATTGAAAACAATTGTGATGTATTGATACACATAAATAGTCCTCTATCAGATGAAGTTCCTGCTATTAATAGGATTAAGGCTTTTAATAATATTTGCAAAGATAAAAATATGGAATATATGGTATTCTATGAAGATTTCAACGGTGATATAAATGATACTAACAATAAGTTAAATAATATATTTAAGAAAATAGAAAGTAATTATCCTAATAAGAAAATTGGAGTATTTTTAAGTAATGATACTTTGGCTAATTATTTTATTAAGATTCTTGTGAAAAATAATAGATCTATTCCAGATGAGTATGAGGTGATTGGTTTTGATGATTCTCCTGCTGCAATCGAATCATTTATTCAATTAACTTCAATCAGGCAGGATATTCAGGCTATTACAGAGAATGCTCTGGCTATACTGAATGAGAGAATTAAGATAAATCACAACAAGAAAAAGGTTAATTTACCGCCTGATAAACATGTTATTATAGAACCTACTATTGTAAGGAGAGATTCTACTTTGTAGGGTAGTGAAAAAGGGACTATGGATGGATTTTGTGCAAACCTATCATGGTCCCTTTTGGTTAATATGATGTTTTGTTTTTAGGTAGTATATTATTCTGTAATATCTTCTGTTTTAAGTATTGCCTTTTTATCTAAACCTGAATATTGAAAACCTATAACTTTAATTCCAACAACTCCAATTAACAGAATTAATGCTATTCCCATTATTATTTTTTTATCATTAAATTTCATTTATTTATTCCCACCTCTACAACATATAAAGATTTAATTCATATTATATAACTATTATACAACAGAAATTCTTTTTAGCTGTTGAATATAATATCTTTTATTTCTTTTAAAATAGTTTGGAAATCCTTATTAGTTGTATCAATCTTTATTGTATTCATTTCGTCATACAGCAATAGTTTCTCTAAACTTCTTTCTATATTCTTATCATCTCTTAATCCATTTTTAATATCTTCCTCTATCCTTGATATTAATGTTTCTTTTGAACAAGTTAAGGTAATTTTATATACGTCTACATTGCAAGTATTTATTTTTTTTAGAATATTATTCATTATTTCATCAGTATGTATTACCCAATTAAACACAATATATCTACTATTTGAATTTTTTATAAAGTTATTAATAGTATGAGTAATATTATCTAAAACCATGTTTTTATTTTCATCATCGACTACAAATGGATTCATCATCCAGCAATTATCACCATCTAGCCAAAATGAATTTTCAAGCTCTTTATAAAGCATTTTACTTATAGTGGTCTTTCCTACACCCATTACCCCATTTATTATAATTAATTTTTTATTCATGTTTTACCCCTTTTTCATTTCTATACAATTCTTAATTTATAACAATTGCTCCTACCCCTGGAGTTAGTACTATATTAAATATTATCTATAAAAACTGTTTTACAAATTGGACATATATATTCTTATTTATTTCTATATTTTCCTTCAATTTTTAATGTATAGATAACCATTACTATAATAAGTTCGAAAATAACTCCTACCGCTGTAATTATTATAAGTGGAGAGTCTTGTTCTACTAATAATGGTATTCCTAATAATATAAAAAAAAAACCATATGCACACCATAGTTTGCCTAAGGCTTTGTACAAATTTCCAAAATAATAGCATCTAAACTCAATTTTATTCTCTAAGTTATATTCGATTATCGTAATATCTTAATGCAAATAGTTCTACCGCATTTCGTAATCCAATGAAACATACCGCATAGGTACAAAGACGATTCAATGTAAAAGTTATTTCAATATCAAAATTAATCGTTATTATTTGTCCAATAACTAAAAATAATACTAATAAGGTATAGCTTAAATAATTTACTACATTATTAGCTTTGTTCTGAATTAACTGCCAACGCTCGTCTTTTTTATAAGCAATTTCTTTTTTTGACTTCCAGAAAGGAAGAAAAATAGTAATTCCAGCACTTGGAATCAATAAAAGTAAAAAAATATGTTGTTCATTCATTGCTCTAATCCTCCTTATATTCAAAAACATTATTTATTGAAACATCAAAAGCATGTGCAATTTTGAAAGCTAATTCTAAAGATGGTGTATATTTATATTTCTCAATCGATATAACAGCTTGACGAGAAATTCCTACCTTTTCAGCCAAGTCAGCCTGTGTCCAATCACGCTCAGCTCTCAAAACTTTAATTCGATTCTGTATCAAAGTATTACCTCCTTGACAAAATGTAATCTATTGTTTACATTTTAAATTGTAATCACTTATTTACATTTTATCAATTACAAAGTACTTTTTCTGTTAATATTATAGGGTAACTTATATTTTTCATAAAAAATACAAGCTGCCCTATTTATTTATATTATGTTAAAACTTATAAATAACAAAATGTACACCAAAACAAATGGTTTAGTATATATATGACAAGTTAATACTATTCTCTAAAAACTTATCTAAAAATATATAGTAAGAAAGCCCTTAGAATCCAAATAAATGAATTTTAAGGGCTTTAATTTTATTGGAAATACATAACTATAATTCCTAAAGGTAAATTTTAGTACTTTTTATTTATTCTATAAAAAAATTTTAATTGTTTATTGAATTATCAATAGTTATTAATAAAGATAGGCATATAAGTTCATCTTTTTCTTCAAAAATATCAATCTTATAGCTATCTTTAAAATTAAACATAGATTTATTTATCTGTGCAACATCTATATTATTTTTAGAAATAGTAAAACTTCTAGCCATTAAATCACCA
>NZ_JAGHFM010000342.1 GCF_017888745.1 Terrisporobacter sp.
AAATGTATTTTCACTAATTAATGTAAAGGAAAATAATACTTATGATATAGAGATGATTTGTAAATATAATTTGTATCAAGTGGCAGCTCTTAGAATGCTAGTGTTTAGTGTGATTTCCATTTTTTCAAGTATAGTATTTGTATTAGGATTATATAATCAAATAATTTTACTTAGAGGAATTATGATTTCGATTACTTCTATATTTTTATTTTCAGCATTATTTTTATACTCAATTACTAAAATAAAATACTATGCAGCAAGATATATAGTCATAGTAGGTTGGAGTATAGGAAATGGTGTTTTACTTAGATTAAGCTCTAATCAATATTTTGAATTTTTACAATCGCTACCTTTAGTTGTATATGCTTTAGTAAATATAGTATCAATATTTATTTATTTAAAAAATATAAAAATATTATCTAATTATAATAGACCAGTAAAATTAGATTTAAGTAGTATGTAGAGAAAAAATTATACTAATTAAAAAATAAATAAAAATATAAAACTATTTAAAAGGTAAATACGAATAAATATATGAAGAATTTAATTGCAATTAAACATATACTTACAAAATAATGGAGGAAATTCATGTTAACAATAAAAAACATAAGCAAAAATTATGGAGACTTTTGTGCTTTAAAAAATATAAATATGGAATTTGAAAATGGAGTCTATGGTCTTCTTGCACCAAATGGAGCAGGGAAAACTACTTTAATAAAAATGATAGCAACATTAATCTATCCAACTGAAGGAGAAATCCTTTATAAAGGAGAGAATATAATCAATATGGACGATAGATATAGAGAAATACTTGGATATTTACCACAAGACTTTGGATATTATAAAAATTATTCCCCTAATAAATTCCTAATGTATTTAGCTGCATTAAAAGGAATAGAAAAAACTGTGGCTAAGGAAAAAATAAAAAAATTACTAAAATTAGTGGCATTAGAAGATGTGGCTGATAAAAAAATGAAAAAATTCTCAGGAGGAATGTTACAAAGGGTAGGAATAGCACAAGCTCTTTTAAATGATCCTAAGATATTAATTTTAGATGAACCAACAGCAGGTCTAGATCCTAAGGAAAGAGTTAGATTTAGAAATTTACTAAGTGAATTATCTAGGGATAGAATAATAATAGTATCTACTCATATCGTTTCGGATATAGAATTTATATCAAATGAAGTAGTAATGATAAAGGATAAGGAGTTACTTTATAAAGATAACATAGAAAATATTTGTGAAAAAATACATGGTAAGGTATTTGAGACAGAAGTAGAAAATAAAGAATTAATAGATTTTAGGAAAAAATATTTATCTTTATCGGAAAAACAAGAACATGGAAAAGTTAAGGTAAGATTTATTTGTGAAGGTGAGTATGATAAAAATTGGAATTTAGCATATCCAAGTTTAGAAGATGTATTTTTATATGAATATAAAGATGAAGTAGTAGAGGTTTAATTTATGAATATAAAAGTACATGAAATTAAGAAAATTGTATCTTCTCCTGTAATTATTGGACTAACTGTAGTTTTTATTTTATTCAATATAATTACTATAAATCAAAATAAATATATTCAAAGTGATATAAAAATAATAAGTAATATGATTTCAGAGTTTGGATATGAAATAAACGATGAAATGATAAATAATATGAAGGCTAAGTATAAAGATAGTTTGAAGGAGTTAAATAAGATAACGAAGGAAAAGGTAAATAAAACATATAAAAGTGTAAGTGAATTTATGGCTAGTGATGAATACTATTCTAATAACTATGAAGAAGGAGTTTTTACAAAAGATGAATTAGAGTTTTTTTCTCAAGTTGCCTTATTAGAATTATATTCAAATCAAAGTGTAAGCCTAGTTCAGTCTTATGAAGATATAAATATTATGGAAATGGGAGAAAGGGCAATAGAAGCTTATGGATTAAGCGGAGGTGCAGCTCGATTAGCAAGGGAAAATTATAAAGAGTTAGCAAATAGATTTGAAGAGATAAAGGAAAATAAAGAACATAAAAATTTATTTTTCTTAGGACAAACATATAGAATACATTCCTTATTATTTAGGGATATTTTTTCAAAATGTATTTATGAAATCATGATATTAGTAGTTCTTATAACTGCTTATTTAATTAATTTTGAATTTGATAATAAAACTAATTTATTAGTTTATTCTACAAAAAGAGGAAGAAATAATATAAAAGATAAGTTTACAGTATGCATACTTGCATCACTGATAATAAGTAGTATAATTCTAGGAATTACATTATTTTATTACTTTACTATGTTTGATTATAGTGAAGTTTTAAATGTACCAATAACCACAGCTTTTAATTGGGAGTATAATACACCTTATATAAGTTGGTTTAATAATACTTTTATAGAACATTTAATACTAACTGTATTAATAGTTATAGTGTGTGCTGTAATGTTTGTATCAATTTCATTTATAATATGTAGCTTAATAAAAAATAGTTACTTAGTGTTTTTTATATTCTTTATAATATTTGGAATAAGTTTGATGATACCATCTCTAATAAGTAAAAGCTCACCACTTTTATTATATTCTCATTATAATATATTTCAATTAATATGTAATCCGCATATGTGGTTTATGGATATGGAACCTATAATGTTTAAGAACTATGAGCTTATTACGATAGTTACTAATGGTATGGTTATTATTTTAGGAAGCTTATTTACTATAAATAAATTTAAAAAGCAAGATATAAATTAAGGGAGAGATTATGAACATAATTAAAAATGAGATAAAAAAGATATTTAATCCAATAAATATGATTGTAGCGGCTTTAATAACAATTATAATATGGTTTTTATTTATAAGCTTTA
>NZ_JAGHFM010000343.1 GCF_017888745.1 Terrisporobacter sp.
ACAGAATTATTAATACAAAAAGCTTTTGAAGCTCAAGAAAACTGTTATACACCATATTCTAATTTTAATGTTGGAGCTGCTTTACTTGGTACCAATGGAAAAATATATCAAGGATGTAATATAGAAAATGCATCTTTTACACCAACAAACTGTGCAGAAAGAACAGCTTTTTTTAAAGCTGTTTCAGAAGGACAAAGAACTTTTAGTGCAATTGCCATAGTTGGGAATAAAAGTGATGCAACAGAAGGTGAATATTGCTCACCTTGTGGAGTATGCAGACAAGTAATGATGGAATTTTGTAATCCAAAGGAGTTTAAAATATATCTAGCTAAAGATAGAAATAATTATAGCGATTATATTG
The DNA here is from genome assembly GCF_017888745.1 of Terrisporobacter sp. GTDB lineage: Bacteria > Bacillota > Clostridia > Peptostreptococcales > Peptostreptococcaceae > Terrisporobacter. The sequence goes on from NZ_JAGHFM010000343.1 coordinate 362, forward strand.
AATATACATTAGAAGAAATATTACCATTAGGATTTGGTCCTAATAATTTAAAATAAGAAGGGTTTACGCCCTTCTTTTTTATTATACTATACAATGAGATTTTTTAAGTATTTTATAAATTATATTATTATTCACAAAATATTTAATTTTAATAATAAAAAATAATAATTAAATATATACTACATTTATATTATTATTAAAGTAGGTATTAAGTTTGATAATTTATTATTAAAATCAGATAAAAATTCTTTAATTAAGGGGGAAGATTCATGTTTAGTAGCATACCAAATAGAAAAGTTTATGAACAAGTAATTGAACAGATACAAAGGAATATATTTAATGGTGAGTTAAAAAAAGGTGATAGACTACCTTCCGAAAGAGAATTATCTGAAGTTATGAATGTAAGTAGGCCATCCATAAGGGAAGGACTTAGAGTTTTAGAAAGTATGGGAGTTATTGAAAGTATTCACGGAGGAGGAAACTTCATTTGTATTAATCAAGAAAAATCATTATTGCAGCCTTTATCTATGATGTTTACTTTAAATAATGGAAAATATCAAGATATACTTGAGCTTAGAAGAGTATTAGAAGTAGAAAATGCTAGATTAGCTGCAAATAGAGCTACAGAACAAGATTACAATGAACTAAAAAATATTTTAGATAAAATGAAAAAAGAGACTTATGGTGAGGGTAGTAACGAGATTTTAGTACAGTTGGATAAGGATTTTCATAACAAGCTTTCAAGTATAAGTAAAAATTGTTTAATAGAGAGTCTATTTAATACGACTTCCATGTTATTTGAAAAATTTATTGAAGATGCAAGAGCTTATATAATACAAAGGGACTTAGGTAATAAGTTATTATTTGAACAACATAAGATGATTTGTAATGCTATTTTAGATAAAGATGAGAAAAAGGCAGTAGAAGCCATGATGAATCATATGAATTATGTGGAAGAAAACTTTGCAAAATAGTCATTTTTAATATTTACTTAGACATTATCTTATATATATTTATTGCACTAATTGTTAATTTAAGGACGAACATTGTTAACTACAAAACAATAGTTGTTTTTCTAACTATATTGAAATACAATTAAATAAAAAGAAGTGGTAATACCACTGACCACATATGGGATGACCAGTTAAAATACAAGGGGGAGAATATTGATGAATCAATATGTTTTGTTTTTAATTGCTATGATTCCAATAATATGGTTGATAATTTCTTTAGGCATATTGAAGTTACCAGCTCATAAGACTTGTTTATTTACAGCATTTTTAAGTTTATTTATAGCAATAATGTTTTGGAAGATGCCAATTATAGATGGTATTACAGCATCAATAGAAGGAATGGCAATTGCTATTTGGCCAATACTTTTGGTTATTGTAGCTGCATTATTTACTTATAACTTAGCAGTAGAGACGAAGACAATGGATACTATGAAGACCATGCTATCGAGTATAACTACAGATAACAGGGTACAAGTTTTGATTTTAGCTTGGGGATTTGGTGGATTTTTGGAGGCAGTTGCAGGTTATGGTACTGCAGTTGCTATACCAGCAAGTATATTAGCATCAATAGGTTTTAATCCTATTTTCGCTGCAGTAATTTGCTTAGTATCTAATACGGTTCCGACGGCTTTTGGTGCAATTGGTATACCTGTATCTACACTAGCTACAGTTACGGGTCTTGATGTAGTTCACTTAAGCTATGTAACATCTATACAGCTAGCTGGCTTTATAATGTTAATACCTTTTTTGTTAGTTATACTAACACAAAAAAGTATAAAAGGAGTTTTTTTGATAACTCTTATATCTGGAGCATCATTTGCAATTCCACAAATTTTTATAGCAAAATATTTAGGAGCAGAGTTACCAGCTCTTATAGGAAGCATTTGTAGTATGGTATGTACTATAGTAGTGGCAAAAATAACGAATAAAAATAAAAAGACTGAGGAGAGCATGGTAGATGTAAATAGTCAAGGTAGCATATCTGTAAGAAAAATAAGTTTTAAAGAGGGCATACTTGCTTGGTCACCATATATACTTTTATGCATATTAATTCTATTAACAAGTCCATTAGTACCTAGTATTAATTTATTTGTAGGAAAATTTAGTAGCAATTTTCAAATTTATACTGGAGATACGTCATCAATAACTAACTTTGCTTGGATAAATACACCTGGTATGATGATTATTATAGCTACTTTGATAGCTGGATTAGTGCAAAAGTTAAAAATTAGATATATGATAAATGTTTTCAAAAGAACAGTTATTCAGTTAAAGACATCATTTATTACAATAATGTCAATAGTTGCAATATCAAAGATAATGTCTTATAGTGGAATGACAAGTTCAATATCTTTTGGATTATGTGCTATAACAGGTAATTTTTATCCTTTAATTTCTCCTCTTTTAGGAGCAATAGGTACTTTTGTCACAGGTAGTGATACATCAGCAAATATACTATTTGGCGGACTTCAAGTGGAAGCTGCTAAATCACTAAGCATAGATCCATACTGGATTGCATCAGCCAATACTGCTGGAGCAACAGCTGGAAAAATGATATCTCCTCAGAGTATAGCAATCGCTACTTCAGCAACAGGACTTATAGGTCAAGAAGGTAAAATATTCAGTTCAACAATAAAATATTGTATAGGATATGTAATAGTATTAGGGATTATTGTTTATTTTGGTAGATACTTACCAATATTAGGTCTTTAAATTTAAAATATTAAGGGGGATGTAATATGACAACAATATCTGTACCTTATTCGAAAACAGGTATGAATTTAAATATAGAGGATGAAAATCTAAAGGGGATATTAGTTTCAAAAGCACATGATTTTAAAGTTTCCAAAAGTGAAAGTGAAATAGTTGAAGAATCTATGGATAATCCAATTGGTTCACCTAAATTAGAAGAATTAGCAAAGAATAAGAAAAGTGTAGTAATTATTACAAGTGATCATACTAGACCTGTACCAAGTAGAGTTATTATGCCTATAATTTTAAGAAGATTAAGAAAATTCAATCCCAGTATAGATGTAAAAATTCTTGTGGCAACAGGATTTCATAGACCTAGTACAAAAGAAGAGTTAATTTTTAAATTAGGTGAAGATATAGTTGAAAATGAAAGGATTATAATTCATAAGTCAACAGAAGATGAAAATATGGTCAAAGCTGGAGTACTTCCTTCTGGAGGAGATTTTTATATAAATAAGTTAGCATTTGAAGCAGATTTATTAATAGCTGAAGGATTTATAGAGCCGCATTTTTTTGCTGGATTTTCTGGAGGGAGAAAAAGTGTTTTGCCAGGGATAGCATCAGCTAAAACAATAATGTATAACCATTGTAGTGAATTCATAGATAATAAAAATTCTAGAACAGGTATTATAGAGGATAATCCTATTCATAATGATATGGTTTATGCTGCAAAAACTGCAAAGCTTGCTTTCATAGTAAATGTAGCTATAGACAAAGATAAGAAGATTATAGCTTCTTTTGCAGGAGATGTAGATAAGGCACATAAAGTAGGATGTGATTTCGTTACTAACTTATCAAAAGTTGATAAACAGATGGCAGACATAGTAGTAAGTACAAATGGAGGATATCCTCTAGATCAAAATATATATCAATCAGTAAAGGGAATGACAGCGGCAGAAGCTACATGTAATGAAGGTGGAGTTATAATTATGATAGCCGCATGTAATGATGGCCACGGAGGTCAATCATTTTATGATAATGTAGTAGAATCATCATCTCCGAGTGAAATACTTAAAAAAGTAAGAAATGTTGAAAAAAGTAATACCGTCCCTGATCAATGGGAATTTCAAATATTAGCAAGAATATTAGATAAATATACAGTAATAATGGTTACAGATGAATGTGATCCACAAATGATTAAAAATATGCATATGAAACATGCTTATAATTTTGAAGATGCACTAAAATTAGCTTATGAAATTAAAGGCAAAGATGCTAAAGTTGTTGTAATTCCAGATGGTGTATCTGTAATTGTTAAATAAATTAGGGGGTAGATGAATGGAAATTTTAGTATGTGTAAAACAAGTTCCAGGGACAACATCAGTAGAAGTTGATCCAGTTACAGGTGTCTTAAAAAGAGATGGAGTAGATTCAAAGATGAATCCATATGATTTATTTGCAATAGAAACTGCATTGAGAATAAAAAAGAAAAATAATGCAGTAATAAAAGCAATAACAATGGGACCACCTCAAGCTAAAAAAGTAATAAAAGAAAGTTTTTCAATGGGGGTAGATGAAGGAGCTATTATAAGTGATAGAAAATTTGGTGGAGCAGATGTTCTTGCAACTTCTTATACCTTATCTCAAGGAATTAAAAAAATATCAAATCCAGATTTAATAATATGTGGGAAACAAACAACTGATGGAGATACAGCTCAAGTTGGCTCAGAGATAGCTGAATTTTTAAATATACCACATGTGACAAACGTAACTAAGATAATAGAAGTTAAAGAAAAAAGTATTATAGTCGAAATCGATTTACCAACTAGTTTAGAAGTTTGTGAGATAGCTTATCCATGCTTGATAACAGTAGAGAAAGATATATTTCAGCCGAGACTTCCCTCTTTTAAATTAAAGATGTCTACAACTGATAGAGAAATACCAATATTTACTTTAAACGATTTTGAAGATAAAGATGAAAAACACTATGGTTTAAATGGTTCGCCAACTCAAGTTAAAAGAATTTTTCCTCCTACACCAAATACTGATAAAAATGTTTTAAGAGGAAGTTCTGATGAATTAAGCAATGCTCTACTAGAGAAAATAGTCAGTTTTAAATTAATTTAAGGGGGGAATAAATATGGCCAGAATAATTGTAAATCAAGATAAAATAGAAAATAAAGAAGATGTAATTTCAATATGCCCTTTTAGTGCTATAGAAGAAATTGAAGGAAAAATAGAGATTAATGCAGCTTGTAAGATGTGTAAGATGTGTGTAAAAAAAGGTCCAAAGGGTGCTTTTGAATTTGAAGAAGATGAAATAATTGCAATTAATAAAGATGAATGGAGAGGTGTTACAGTATACGTAGAACACAATGATGGTGACATTCATCCGGTTACTTATGAACTGATTGGAAAAGCACGTGAATTAGCTGGAAAAATAAATCATCCTGTATACTGTGTATTTGTTGGGAATAAAATCAAAGATAAATGCTCACAACTTCTTTCATATGGTGTAGATGAAGTATTTGTATATGATTATGAAGAGTTAGATAAATTTAGAATAGAACCTTATACTGCAGCAGTAGAAAATTATATATCTAATATAAAGCCTACAATTATGTTATTTGGAGGAACTACTATAGGTAGATCACTAGCTCCAAGGCTTGCAGCGAGATTTAAAACAGGACTTACTGCTGATTGTACTATTTTAGATATTCAAGAAAATACTGATTTAGATCAAATAAGACCAGCATTTGGTGGAAATATCATGGCTCATATTAACACTCCTAACCATAGACCACAATTTGCCACAGTCAGATATAAAATATTTTCAGCTCCAGAAAAAGTAGAGAATCCTACTGGTAAAGTTACATTATGTAATATAGAAAAGGATAAGCTTAAATCAAATATAAATGTACTAGAAACTAAGATAAAAAATAAGATTATTGGTATAGAAGATGCAGAAGTAGTTGTTGTAATAAGTAGAGCATTTAAGAAAGCTGAAGATATAAAAATGGCAGAAAAGTTAGCTGAATTATTAGATGGTCAAATTGGAGGAACTAGACCAACTATTGAAGCTGGATGGATTGACCCTAGAAAACAAATAGGTTTAAGTGGTAGAACCGTAAAGCCTAAACTTATAATAACTTGTGGTGTATCTGGAGCAGTACAATTTGTAGCAGGTATGAAGGGGTCTGAATATATAGTAGCTATAAATCAAGATGAGAATGCTCCTATATTTGATGTTGCTCACTTAGCATTAATAGGAGATATATATGAAATTATCCCTATATTAATAGAAAAAATAAAAAATATTAAAAAAGAATCTGAAGTGGCAGTTACTTTGTCATAAATAGGGAGGTAAGAAATATGTATAAAAAGTTAGATAAAAATGATATAGACTTTTTACTTACTGTCTGCAAAAGAGAAGATATATTTGTTGGGGATGAAATTAGTGAAGATTTTTCTCACGATGAACTGGCTGGAGAAATAAAATACCCTGAAGCTATGGTTTATGTTAGAAATACTGAACAAGTATCTAAGATAATGAAGTATGCTTATGAAAATAATATACCAGTAACACCTAGGGGACAAGGAACTGGTCTTTCTGGGGCATCTGTAGCACTTTATGGTGGAATAATGCTTAATATGTGCAAGATGGATAAAATACTAGAACTTGACGAAGAAAACTTAACATTAACAGTTGAACCAGGTGTACTTCTTATGACTATAGGTCAATATGTGGAAGAGCATGATTTATTTTATCCTCCAGATCCAGGTGAAAAAAGTGCAGCTATAGGAGGAAATATAAATACTAATGCTGGTGGCATGAGAGCAGTTAAGTATGGAGTAACAAGAGATTATGTAAGAGGATTAGAAGTAGTTCTTCCAAATGGTGAAATCATAAATGTTGGAGGAAAAGTTGTTAAGAATTCATCTGGGTATTCAATAAAAGATTTAATAGTAGGCTCTGAGGGTACTTTAGGTGTAGTAACTAAAGCAATTCTTAAGCTTCTACCTTTACCTAAAAAATCAATAAGTTTGCTAATACCTTTTCCTAATTTAGAATCAGCTATAGATACTGTACCTAAAATAATTAAATCAAAATGTATACCAACGGCTGTAGAATTTATGGAAAGAGAAGCTATAATAGGAGCTGAAGAATTTTTAGGAAAAAAATTTCCAGATAACTCTTCAAATGCTTATTTATTATTGAAATTTGACGGTAACTCTACAGAAGAAATAGAAAAAGAATATGAAAATGTAGCAAAACTTTGTTTAGAGTGTGGAGCATATGATGTATTAATATCTGATACAGATGAGAGAAATGAAAGTATATGGTCGGCTAGAGGAGCATTTCTTGAAGCCTTTAAAGCAAGTAGTGAAATAGATGAGTGTGATGTTGTAGTTCCAAGAGATAAAGTGGCAGAGTTTATAAGATACACTCATGATATTCAAAAAGAAGTAGGACTTAGAATTAAAAGTTTTGGCCATGCAGGAGATGGAAATTTACATGTTTATCCCCATAAAGATGATTTAGATGAAGCTACTTGGAGAGAGAGATTAAATAAAGCTTTTGAATTAATGTTTAGCAAAGCTAGAGAACTTAATGGAGAAGTCTCAGGAGAACATGGTATAGGATATGCTAAAAGTCCATATTTCTGTGAATCTAAAGATGAAAACTATGTGAATATATTAAAAGGTATTAAATTTGCATTTGATCCTAAAAATATATTAAATCCAGGAAAAATATATTAAATCTAAAAAGGACTATTTCAATAAGAATAATGGGATAGTCCTTTTTAATATTTTAAGGGATTATAAATTATATGAATTATGAATAATCTATATTATTTTAAGTAATGTTTTAACATTAAAAGACTCTAACTAGATTGGTATGAAAGAAATCTAGTTAGAGTCTTTTATATTTAATGTATTAAATAAGTTTATAAATTTATATTGACTGACACCTAAGGTATTAGATTAATCTAGAAATAGAGATAAAGATATAACTTTTTTTATATTGTTGAAAAAATATAACATATCATCTATATTAAAAATATGCAAAAATAAGGGAGGGTATTATGGGTGATTTAATTAAAATAACATTAGCTATAATAACTCTTATTACTATATGCTTCTCAATTGATTTATATAGTAATAAGATAAAATTCAAAATAAAGAAAAGGAGTATAATAAGTGGCTATGGAAAAGATGTAGATATAGAAGATATTAATTATAAAATAAAAGATG
>NZ_JAGHFM010000344.1 GCF_017888745.1 Terrisporobacter sp.
AATTAAATATAAAATGCAATAATTAATATAAATATTATCAGTATAAAAGGAGATATAAATACTATCTTTCCTTTTGTACTACCTATATTCACAGTCCAGCCAACACCAAACCTTTTTTGAACAAATAAAGAAGGGTCGTTGGGATTATTATATAAAGTACCAAATATCCAGTTATTATCGTTATCATCTACTGAATAGACAGCAGTTTTAGACTTACTTGGTGATTTATAGTATAAGTATGTTTGATAGAAAGCTGCTATAATAATTGCTATTGCAGTAGGAAACAGAATAGCATTATTTACGCTACTAGCATTTACAGTGGCAATTAATATGTTAATAAATAAAATTTGGCACCCTAAGCTTACTATGAAAAAAGTAAGAGCAATTTTATTTAAATAATTTAAATTGGCTTTTTTACTTTCATTAAGATTATCAGGATTTAACTTGACTCTAGATTTTAAGGAATATATAGAACTAATAGTTATTATTAACCCTACGCCTACACTCATAATTATAACACCAAAGACACTCATAAATGATTTTTCAGAAAAAGCATCTGGCTCGCCACTAAATCCCCAGTGACTAGGTATAATATCTGGCATAGAATTATACTGAGTAATTGCATAGATTCCTACCAACACAGTAATTACAAAGGGAATCATAGATAGTAAAGAATATTTTTTTATGATTCTGTTTTTTTCATTAATAAAATCTGTATCTAATATTACCTTAGTTTTTTCTAATTCTAAGTCACTTATTTCCAATGACAAATCTTCTTTTAAAGCTTTTACCTTATTATGAACATGAAGAAATGCAAAAAACTCATATACACAAAATCCTAATATAGGAACAATAGAAGATGTTATATAAGCCTTAAATATATAAATACAAATTGAAGTAATTATTGTAAATACCACAAATCCTATTGTAACAAGAAGTTTAAATTTCTTATCTAATGCTTTAAATTCTTTCTTAGCAAAATAATCACTATTTAAACTAACTCCATAAAATTGTCTTTTTCCACTTAATGATTGAGTAAAAAATATCATTATATAAACTAAAAATAGTAGTGGTATATTTATTATAACTGCTAATGTACTATTCATAATCTTTCACCTCATAATTATCAAAAAATTCATTGCTATAATTTATAAATTCTTCTTTAGATATGCCTAAAAGATAACTTTCAGCAGTTAAAAGTTCCAACATGGATTTTATTTTTTCTGTATTTTCATCTTTTTTATTTAGAGGGAGAGAATTTACTACAGCTCCTTTTCTTCTGTCAATACTAATGTATCCTTCATCTTTAAGTAAATTATATGATTTGTTTACAGTATGAAGGTTCACACCAATTTCCTCAGCCATATTTCTGACAGATGGTAAGGATTCGTTTACTTTTAAATCGCCTCTTGCAATAGATTTTATAATTTGTTCCTTGATTTGTGAATATATGGGAACATCACTGGTAAAATCTAAATTTAATATCATTTTATCACTCCAAACTATTATATGATATATATTTGTTATATGTATTGTATAACAAAAAAGTAATTATTACAACCATATGAATTTTAATGTTATTCATTAGAACTTATCAAATTATATTCCAAAAGTAATCCAAAGAATTAAATTACTATAACAGTAAGAAGAACGATCTCTAAAGATTATAAGAAAACTTTATTAGAAAAATAAATGTAATAGGGGAGGGACTAATAATGGAAACAAAAAATGGGTTCACTAGATTTGACACTATAAATGAATTTAAAACATGGCTAAATAAACAAAATATAAAGCGAAAAATAAATAAACTTCAAGTGCATCATACTTACTTGCCGTCTTACAAAAATTGGCCAGAAGATGAATTAACTAGGCAACATAACATGAAAGAATATCATATGCATACTAATGGTTGGTCAGATATAGGTCAACATTTCACCATATTTCCTAATGGTAAAATAGCCACAGGGAGAAGTCTAAACACGAATCCAGCAGGGATTAAAGGATGGAATGGTAATGCCATATGTATTGAAATATACGGTGATTTTGATAAAGGTAAGGACATGATGAAAATAGAACAGGAAGAATCAGTTGTAGCTTGTTATGGATTACTTTGTAAAAAATTTAATATAACACCAAGTATTAATACAATTAGATGCCATGGATGGTTTACTTCAAGTGGCACTTATTTGGGAGGTTACAGTAAATCTAAATCTTGTAAAACCTGCCCAGGTACTAATTTTATGGGAATTGGAAATACTAAATCAGTTTTTGTAAAAAATTTTTACCCAAAAATTAAAGACTACATGATGAAATGTGAATCTATAAATGGAAATACATCTACAAATGAAAGTACAAATAGAAATGATGGAAAGTCTTACACTACAGGAATATATAAAGTCACAGTCAAAGGATTAAATATAAGAAAAGGTCCTGGAACAAACTATGATATAGTGGGAGTTATAAGAGATAAAGGCAGCTATACTATTGTTAAAGTTTCTGGAAGTTGGGGATATTTAAAATCAAAAGCAGGCTGGATAAATATATCTAATTCTTACTGTAAAAAAGTTAAATAGCTTGCAAAAAATTAAATAGGAAAAGTATATTTTTACCACTAAAGTGAAATATAAGAGCCTATAAAAATAGAGAGGGAAGGACCCTCTCATATTTTTGATTAACTATATGTTATCTATAAGACTGTAAAACAACTCTTTATATCTATTTTCAACATCTTTAAAATCCGTAAACTTGAAATCAGGCTTACTAACTAATTCAACTTTATCTACATTTACTTCTTCATTCATATAATGTATAAATTCATTGTAAAGTAGAGCATTGTCAATAAAGTGTACTAATTTTAATTCCTCATCATTTAAATCTTCTTCTAAGAAAACTCTATAAATAAAAGTCTGTAATTTCTCTTCTATTTCTAAATACTGACTTAAGTGTTTTTTCACTGGTCTAATAATATCAGACATATAGGCCTCACTTGCATCATGTAGTAAACATGCAAGAGCAACTCTATTACTATATCCTCTTGCTATTGCTTCTTCGCAACAGAAAATACTATGTTGTCCTACAGAATAAAACTCAGGAAAATGACCATTAGCTCTAGACATAAGTGATAGAGCATGGGCAATATCATCTACCAAGATATCCTCTTTTTTAGGATTTAATGGAGCAAACTTAACCTTTGAAAATGTTGTAATGTAATCTGACATAAAAACTCCTCCCATTTATATAACTAGATTTAATTATATAATATAGAATTAATATGTCAATATTACTTAATTTCTATAAGA
>NZ_JAGHFM010000345.1 GCF_017888745.1 Terrisporobacter sp.
AAATCCTAATTCATTTTGTCTAAATTTATCTAGATTTTTTGATTTTAATCTTGTGATATCTTTATCGTTTATTATTATATTTCCTGTTGTAACACTATCTATTGTTGAAATACAGTTAAGAATAGTAGTTTTACCACTTCCACTAGGCCCCATTATTCCAACAAATTCGCCCTCGTCAACCTTAAAACTTATATTATCTATGGCTTTTGTAACATTATCTTTATTGCCATAATATTTTTCTATTTTTTCAACGCTTAATATATTTTTCATCATAAATAATTCTCCTCGGTTCTTATAATTTATGATTTTATTATAAACATTTTTGTTATTTTTTAATATGGATGTATATTTCATTAACATTACGATTTTGTAATGTATGAGAAATATTTTTTATATTTCAAAATAGATAATATTAATTAGGTTTGCTAGGGCGTCTACTGTAATAGATATATGTTCAAAGATTATTACTACTATAGTATTTCTTTAATAAATATAATTTTAATATGTATCTTAATATAGAAAAGGCATCAACATAATAAATTATGTCGATGCTTTTGTCGTGGATTTCAATGGTAGATACAAATCACAACAACCAAATCCACGATTTATATTTTTACTACAACCTATGTTAACTTATTTATAATTAAACTCCAATCTTTTTCAGTTATATGAGTCGGAGAAAAAGCAGTATTCGCTTGAATATGTAAAATATGATGCCATGATTTCTCTTTACCTTTTATTATTGGAAGTATACCTAACTTATCTTTATGTAGCTGTTTTTTAGGATTTCCTATAGGATATATCTCAAAAGGCAACATCCATTCTTCTGGCCATATATCTTTTATTAATATATCCTTTGGGGCTCCCTTTACAATAAAAGGAGTTGTAAATGACTGCGTTTCTACACAGTATAACAAGCCACATGCCCCTATAGGCATACTTTTAGCTCGTGATTTAAATTCTTTTTTTTCATATTTATGCACTGCCCATAAATTCGCCCCAATTCCTGCCCATATGTTGGTTAATGTGTTAGATGAAAAAATATATATATTCATTTTATCCTCCTAAATCTATACTTCCTTTCATCCTATTTTTTGTAAAAACTAAATATATATTCATCTATTTTAACTCAAAAATAATTATATTTACTATTTTAATATCATATATATTTATATATAAAATTTATGTTAAGGAGTTAGCATGTTTACTAATTGTATTTATTGTGGAGATTGTATCGATTTATGTAAACTTTTAGATGACAAATCTGTTGATTTAATTATCGCAGATCCTCCTTACTACAAGATAAAAGGTGATTTTGATTATAAATGGGATACAGTAGATGAATATATTGAATGGTCTAAGTTATGGATAAAAGAGTTTAAACGTATTTTAAAACCTTCTGGAAGTTTTTATCTTTGGGGAGCAATTGGATATAATAAAGGTTTTGCCTTACCTAAAATAGCAGATTGGATTGAGTCTGAAAATATGTTCACTATAAAAAACTGGATAACTCAAAGAAATACTCGTGGATATGGTAATTGCAATACTTATATGAAATCAAGAGAAGAACTGTTATTTATGGTACATGATTCAAATAGTACTTTCTACACTTGGAATACACCTTATCTAAACGAAAAGTCAAGTAGAAAAGATTTAGGTGCAAATAATAAACCTAGAAAAAATTCTAATAAGAGATGCTCTGATGTTTGGTTTGACATAACAGAAGCATCTCAATACTCTAATCAACGCTTCAAAATATCTGATAACAAAAATTTTCCTACAGTTAAGGCTTTAAATCTATGCGATAGAATTATAAAGTCTAGTAGCAATAAAAACGACTTAGTTTTTATACCTTTTGCTGGTAGTGGTAGTGAAATAGTTAGTTGTATTAATAATAAAAGAAAGTTTATTGCATCTGAAATAGAACAGTCTTATATAAAAGAAATAATCCTTAACAAAAGGATAGATCCACTTAAAATTCCATATACTTATGTCCAAGATAATATAATTAAAATTCACATATAAATAAACTGAGGTATAATGTATACCTCGAGACTATAAATTAATTTGTGCGCTAGAGTTTAGCGATTCTCTATGCAAGATTGATTTAAACTTAATATTTACTAAATTGCTTTAAATATTCATATTATGAATATTTATCTATAAAAAGGTTAAGATAAAAATAAGTTATTATGAAAACTATTTTGAATGTATATGTCTTTGGGCAAAATTCAAAATAGTTTTTTATTTTTAGAGTATACCTTCAAAATATATAGATAGTTGATTATAAATACTATCCCAATTCTTATATTTCATAGTACATTTTTTGATAATATTTTGGCTAGATAAATAAAGCATTTTTAGTAATGATTCATCAGAAGGAAAAGTTGATTTAGTTTTTGTAACTTTTCTAAATTGCCTATTAACTCCTTCAATTATATTTGTAGTGTACATTATAGTCCTAATCTCTTCTGGAAAACTAAAGAATGGGGGTATCACATCCCAGTTATTTATCCAACTTTTAATAGCTGAAGGATATTTGCTATCCCATTTTTTCAACAAAATCCAAAGCTGATAAGGCTTCCACCTCATTAACAGCCTTATATACTGCTTTAAAGTCCTTCATAAGTTCTTTGGAGTCTTTATATGAAACATACTTAAAAGTATTTCTTATTTGATGAATTATACATCTTTGAATTGTTGCTTGTGGATAGCAAGCAGTTATAGACTCTTTGAATCAAGGCAATCCATCTACATTAAATATTAAAATATCTTTAACACCTCGATTTTTTTAATACGTTAAAACAGTATACCAAAACTTAGATGTTTCATTTTCTCCTATCCATATTACCAGTATATCTTTAAAACCATCAATATTAACACCTAAAACAACATAAGCTGCTTTATTTTTTATTTTACCACATCTCTAACTCTGTAATGTATTTCATCCATAAATAAAAATGAGTATATTTGCTCAAGCCGTCTATTTTGCCACTCTTTTGATGATTCAATTACAAAATTAGTAATTTGGCTTACCTGTTATGCTGAAATTTTGATACCATATAAATCTTTAATTTGGTCATGAATATCTCTAGTTGACATACCTCTTGCGTATAGTAATATAATTTTTTCTTCTATGCCAGAGATATCTCTAGTATTTTTATGAACTATTACTGGCTCAAAGTCCACTTTGTTGATCTCTTGGTATATCCAACTCGATATGTCCGTATTGTGATTTAACAGTTTTTTACTATACCCATTTCTTCTATTTGAAGTGTTTTTATTTAGGATATTGCCTTTTTCATATCCAAGTTTACTTGATAGTTCTTGCTATAAC
>NZ_JAGHFM010000346.1 GCF_017888745.1 Terrisporobacter sp.
CAAAAGCTAACTTAGAAGCAAGAGTAGAAGCTGAATATGGAGCTACTGAAGGAAAATTAAAAATAGCTAAGAGAGCTAAAGAATTAGGATTAGATGCTATACATGATACAGTTCATGAAATGTGTAAGGATGAAGCTAGACATGGTAAAGCATTTTTAGGACTATTAGAGAGATATTTTGGATAAGATTATATAATATGAACCTATTTTGCAGAAATGTAAATTGGGTTCTTTTTTATATATTAATATACGAAATTAAAATTATTTATTATACTTTGACTAAGGAATTTCATATTAATATAATAAATAAAATAAAAGGAGATGTATTTATGTTAGAGACACCTCTTGGATTATTAAAAATTTATAAAAATGATAATCCCTTGGAATATAAATTTAATTCACTTCCACTAAAGCCAATAGAAATATGTTCATATGAAGTAGATGAAAGATATCTAATAGAATTTGATAAATCTACAATTTCAAAAGGAGATATTATAACATTTTGTATTGGTACAGAAGTAAGAGCTGAAGTAGATGGAGGAGATTGCTTAGTAGAAGCAATGTTTGAAACAGATGATTTATTCCTAGCTATTGGAGGATATGACATAAATAATCGAGATGAGAGTAATAATTTTGCATATTATTTTTCTGTAATAGAAAATGGTCTTAAGGTAGAATTTATTGATTTACAGTATTTAGAAGAACTTTTGGTTGCTATAGCATGGTCTTCATGTGAAAAAAATGATTATTATACATCTGTGTGGTTTGCAGCTGATCCTTGCATGTAATTGTAACTATATTAAATAATATAATGATTTGTTAAAAGTTGAAGAGAAAAATAAAATTCTTTTTAACTTTATTTTTTTGTAACTGATTAAGATTTAATTAATAAATTAATAATATAGCTTTTGAGAGTTTTATTTTTTATGAAGATTTAAAATATCATTTTAAGGAAGTGACGAAATGGAAAAACCTAATATGCAATTTTGTGCTGATGCAGGAGGACAATACTGTCCTTGTCATCTTGCCCATAGTGGTGACTGTATAAAGTGCAGTTTAATTAGAGGTGGCAAAGTATGTAATTGTAAATGGCAAGGTGTCTGCATTTATGATCAATTAAAACATGACAAAATAGTACCTGTAAAAGAGAGAGAAGAAACGTTATGCAAAATAGTGGAAACTAAAGAGATAGATAATAATATATACTTTATAAAGATAGAAATACCCAAAAAAATGATTAATAGTTTATGTGAACCAGGGGCATATGTTTTTTTAAAAGATAAAAATAGAGAAGACTCAATTTTCAATGCACCAATATCTGTAATGGATATAGATGAGAAAAATAATATACTAGAAGTAATTGTAATTCCAAGAGGTATAAAAACAAGACCATTGGTAACTGCAGATGAAGTTATGTTAAAAGCTCCATACTTTAATGGAATATTTGGTCAAATTGAAATTAAATCAAATAAGAATAAAAACTGTTTAGTAATTTTAGATGGTTTATCACAAGTAAACTCTATAAATGTAATTAAAAGATTAATAAGAAATGGTAATCATGTAGGAGTATTTATAAATGAAAAGGGCAAAAGATTAAATATTGTTGAAGAAAAAATAAAAGAAATGGGACTTAATATTAATTACTTTAACTTAGATGAGAATAAAGAATTATTAGAAGATTATATAATAAAAAATAATATTAGTTTTATATATAGTTGCGGATTGATTCCTTTTAACAAAGAAATTTTAAATATCGTTGATGGAATTGATGATAGTATAAAATTTGCTATTCCTAATAATAATCTTATATGTTGTGGAGAAGGTATTTGTGGAGCTTGTACAGTAAGGCTTAAAAATTGCAAAGTTAAAACTTGCAAAGCTCAGCTAAATGGTAGAGAGTTTTTAAGTAATCTTAAATAATTTTGGGGGGATTTTTATGTCTAAAGTTGTTGTTATCGGAGGCGGATGGGCTGGTTGTGCAGCTGCAATTAGTGCTAGAAAAGCAGGAGCAGAAGTAGTTATTTTAGAGAAAACTGATTTATTAGTTGGACTTGGTAATGTTGGTGGTATAATGAGAAATAATGGAAGATACACAGCATGTGAAGAAGCTATTGTTCTTGGTGCAAGAGAACTTTTTAATTTGACAGATGAAAATGCAGCTCATAAAGATGTTAATTTTCCAGGACATGACCATGCTACAGTATATAATGTTTTAAAGATTGAACCACAAGTTAGAAAGTTAATAAAAGACATGGGTATTGAAATTAGAATAATGAGTAGAGTAGTTGACGTGGTGTGCGAGAAAGATATATTAAAAGCCGTGATTTTAGAAAGTGGACAAAAAATAGAAGGAGATAGTTTTGTAGATACTACAGGTTCTTCTGGGCCAATGGGAAACTGTTCTAAGTATGGAAATGGATGTGCTATGTGTGTATTAAGATGTCCATCTTTTGGTGGTAGGGTGAGTATAACTGAAAGATGCGGAGTAGAAGATATGATTGGTG
>NZ_JAGHFM010000347.1 GCF_017888745.1 Terrisporobacter sp.
GTATTATAGTTCATAAAGCTTAACCCCTCTACTAATATTTTTAGTATTTAATTGAATATTAAAGTATTTTCTAATTATTGTCAATTTAATACTATGAATGTGATTTCATATATCTGAAAAAATGAAAATAATCCAAAAAAACTTTAAAAAAATGAATGACAAAAGTGTAACAATATACTACTATGAAAGTAATAGATAAAATATTCATAATTGTGAAAATGGAGGGGTTTCATGAAAATACCAAATGTAGTTAGTATTCAAAAATACTCTATACATGACGGTGATGGAATTAGGACTACAGTATTTTTTAAAGGATGCTTGTTAAATTGTTGGTGGTGTCATAATCCAGAAAGTCAAAACTTTAAACCTGAACTTATGTATAACAAAGAGAAATGCGCAGGATGCTTCAATTGTGCTAAAGTTTGTGAACATAATCATGTTGATATTGAAAATAATATGGTCATAAATGATAGAGTAAATTGTAAACTTTGTGGTAAATGCTTAGATTATTGTGTAAATAATGCTAGAGAAATTGTTGGTAAACAGTGCTCAGTTATGGATATTATTAAAGAAGTTGAAAAAGATAGCATGTTCTATGAATCTTCTTATGGTGGGATAACGTTATCAGGTGGGGAAGTTATGGCTCAGGATATGGAGTTTATTGTAAGTTTATTAAAGAAGCTTAAAAGAAAAGGTTATAATATTGCAATTGATACTTGTGGTCAAGCATTTCAAAAAAATTATGAAAAAGTCCTACCTTATGTAGATACATTTTTATATGATATAAAATTAATGGATAATGAAAAACATAAAAAATATATGGGGAAAGGTAATGAACTTATATTAAAAAATTTAGAATATATAAGTAGTCAAGGTGCTAATATTTATATTAGAATCCCTGTAATTGGTGGAGTAAATGATAGTGATAAAGAAATAGAAGATATCATTAATTATTTAAAAGAGAATATATCTGTTAGTCAAATAAATTTACTTCCTTATCATGATATTGCAGCTAGCAAATATGAAAGACTTAATATGAAATATAAAGGTAAAGAGTTTACTGTTCCAAGTAAAGAAAGAATGGAAAAATTAAAAAATATGTTCATACAAAAAGGATTTAGTAATACAAAAATAGGGGGATAGAAAAATGGAAAGAGGAATGAATGAAAGAATTAAAAAGCTAAGAAAACAAAGCGTAGAAGCAACACCACATATTTATATGGAAAGAGCAGACTTAATGACAGATGCTTATATGAAATATGAAGGAACTGTATCTGTACCTGAGATGAGAGCATTAGCGTTCAAACATTTTATGGAAAATAAAAAACTTTGTATTAATGATGGTGAATTAATAGTAGGAGAAAAAGGGGACTCTCCACAATCATCTCCATCTTTTCCAGAATTATGTTGTCATACACTAGAAGATATGAAGGTTATGAATGATAGAGAATTAATTTTTTTCAAAGTTAATGAAGAAGATTTTAAATTACAAAAAGAAAAAATAATTCCTTTTTGGGAGAAGCGTTCTATAAGAAATAAAATATTAAACGCTATGACAGATGAGTGGAAAGCTTGTTATGAAAGTGGAATATTTACAGAATTTATGGAACAACGTGGACCAGGACATACAGTAGGTTCTAGAAAAATATATGAAAAGGGATTTTTAGATTATAAAAAAGATATCCAAGATGCAAAATCAAAAATAGATTATCTAAATGATAGAGAAGCAATAGATAAAATAGCCCAATTAAATGCTATGGAAATATGCTGTGATGCAATAATGATACTTGGTGAAAGATATGCTAAATATGCAAGAGAATTAGCTGAATTAGAAAAAGATTCAGTTAGAAAGGAAGAGTTATTACAAATAGCTGCTAACTGTGATGTTGTTCCAGCTCATAAACCTCAAACTTATTGGCAAGCAATTCAAATGTATTGGTTTGTTCATTTAGGTGTTACTACTGAATTAAATCCATGGGATGCCTATAGCCCAGGTAGATTAGATCAACATTTATATCCATTCTATGAAAAGGATACGGAAAGTGGGGATTTAGATGATGAAAAAGCATTAGAATTACTAGAATGTTTATGGGTTAAATTTAACAATCAACCAGCTCCACCAAAGGTTGGTATAACATTAAAAGAAAGTGGTACTTATACAGATTTTGCTAATATAAATACAGGTGGTATAGCTGAAGATGGAAGAGATGGAGTAAATGATGTAAGTTACTTAATTCTTGACTGTATGGATGAGATGAAATTATTACAACCAAGTTCAAATGTTCAAATTAGTAGAAAAACTCCAAGGAAATTCCTAAAACGTGCTTGCGAAATATCAAGAAAAGGATGGGGACAGCCAGCATTCTATAATACAGAAGCTATAGTTCAAGAATTACTTAATGCAGGTAAAACTATAGAAGATGCAAGAATGGGAGGCACTAGTGGATGTGTTGAAACTGGAGCATTTGGTAACGAAGCTTATATATTAACAGGATACTTTAATCTTCCTAAAATATTAGAATTAACTTTATATAATGGTTATGACAACGTAAGTAAAAAACAACTAGGTCTACAACTTGGGTATGCTAAAGATTTCAAATCATATGAAGAATTATTAGCAGCTTATAAAACGCAAATAGAATACTTTGTTGACATAAAAATAAAAGGAAGTAATGTTATAGAAGAAATATATGCAAGATATATGCCAGCACCATTCTTATCAATTATTACAAATGATTGTATATCAACTGGAAAAGACTATAACGCAGGAGGAGCTAGATATAATACATCTTATATACAAGGTGTTGGTATAGGAACAATAACAGACTCTCTAGCTTCGATTAAATATAATGTTTATGATAATAATAAATTTACAATGGAAGAATTGACTAAGGCGTTAGAAAATAATTTTGAAGGTCATGAAATAATTAAAAATCTTATATCTAACAAAACACCTAAGTATGGAAATGATGATGATTATTCAGATGAGATAATGAAAGATTTATTTAATTTCTATCAAAAAACTATAACAGGAAGACCGAATATGAGAGGCGGTCATTATAGAATAAATATGCTTCCTACAACTTGTCATGTATACTTTGGAGAAGTAATGATGGCAAGTCCAGATGGACGTTTAGCTCATAAGCCAGTGTCAGAAGGTATATCACCATCTAAAGGTGGAGATACAAATGGACCAACAGCTGTTATAAAATCAGCTTCAAAAATGGATCACTTAAAAACAGGAGGAACTTTATTAAATCAAAAATTCACTCCAGGTGTTGTTGTGGGAGAAAATGGTTTGGATCAAATGGCTAACTTAGTAAGAGCTTATTTTGATATGGATGGTCATCATATACAATTTAATGTAATTGACAAACAAACATTAATTGATGCTCAAAACAATCCAGAGGAATATAAAGATTTAATAGTGAGGGTTGCAGGATATAGTGATCATTTTAGAAATTTAAGCAAAGCACTACAAGATGAAATAATTGAACGTACTGAGCAATCTTTTAACTAAAAACTAGCTTATTTTTAAAAGTTATTAGCTTAATAATTTTATATTAAGCTAATAACTTTGATTAATTATACAAAAAAGGAGATATCAAACATGAGTAAAAAACTTGGTTTTATAGGGGCAGGCAACATGGCAAAAGCTATGATGGGAGGAATAATAAGAAATGAAATCATTCCTTGTAATGAGATCATAGCGTCAGATGCATATGCTCCAAGTTTAGAAGCTGTAAAAGAAAGCTTAAATATTGAAACTACAAAAAGTAATATCAAAGTAGTTGAAGAAGCGGAAGTTGTAGTATTGTCTGTTAAGCCTCAATATTATGCAACTGTCATAAATGAAATAAAAGATTCAGTTAAAAAAAATCAAATAATAGTAACAATAGCACCTGGTCAAACATTAGAAAGATTAAGTTCTTTATTTGAAAAGTCAGTTAAAATAATAAGGACTATGCCTAATACTCCAGCATTAGTTTGTGAAGGAATAACAGGAGTTTGTCATAATGAATTAGTGAGTAGAGAAGAATTGGATTATGTTTGTAAAATACTTGGAGGTTTTGGACAAGTGGAAGTAGTTCCAGAAAACTTAATGGATGTGGTTGTATCTGTTAGTGGAAGTTCACCAGCTTATGTATATATGTTTATAGAAGCTTTAGCAGATGGTGCTGTAGCAGACGGTATGCCAAGGGACAAGGCTTATAAATTTGCTGCACAAGCTGTTATGGGAAGTGCAAAAATGGTATTGGATACTAAGAAACATCCAGGAGAATTAAAAGATATGGTTTGTTCTCCAGGAGGAACAACAATAGAAGCT
This sequence comes from Terrisporobacter sp., assembly GCF_017888745.1. Taxonomy (GTDB): domain Bacteria; phylum Bacillota; class Clostridia; order Peptostreptococcales; family Peptostreptococcaceae; genus Terrisporobacter. Next base: position 4,328 of record NZ_JAGHFM010000347.1, read on the forward strand.
GTTCGTGTATTAGAGGAAAAAGGATTTAGAAGTGCAATAATTGAGTGTATGAAGGCATGTGTAAGAAAGGCGAGAGGACTATAAAATATATATTCAAAAGGGTGAATGCAAAGCACTATGATTTATGGAGGTTACTGCTGATCTTATAAAGAGAATTAAAAATAATCACATTAAAAATAGAAAACTATATATTTGAAATATCTCACTAAAGTGAGATATTTTTTCTTGTAAGATAAAAATATAATTTTACATATTTCTTACCTATTATAATAAAAACTTAGTTAAAATAGTAGTTGGGAGTGAATAAATTATATAAGAAAATAATTAGTAAAGGGGGAAATGGTATGTCTAATTTTCTAGATAGTAAAGTAGGAAAACAAATATTAATTATTATAGGAATTATATTTTCCGCCATAGGTATTAATGGATTTTTAGCACCAGCTGATTTGCTAAGTACAGGTTTAGCAGGTATTGTAGTTATATTTAATAAACTATTTGGTATTAACCAAGGTATTGCAATTATAATTATGAATATTCCAATATTTTTAATATGTAAAAAGTATGTAGACAAAGAATTCTTTTACAGTAGTATTATAAACATGTTTATATTTTCATTTTCATTAGGTGTTACAGAAAATTTATATAAATATATAACTATTAATGACACTATGGTACAAAGTATATTTGGAGGAGTACTTATAGGTGCTGGAACAGGTTTAATATTTAAGGCTAATTCTTCTGTAGGAGGACTAGATATAGTCATGGCTACACTTAAATTAAAATATGATATCTCTATAAAAAATGCATCTTTATTTATTAACTTTTTTATAATATGTGCAGGCGGAATTTTATTTGGGAGTCTAAAGGCCATGTATACATTAATATCTATGTACTTAACATCCGTATCTATCGATATAGCCAAAGACTGTTTTAATCAGCAAAAACTAATTTTATTAATATCAGAAAAATATAATGAAATAGCATCTAACATAATGATGGCAACAGGAAAGGGTGTTACATTTTTAGATGCAGAAGGAGCTTATTCACATAATAAGAAAAAAATGATTTACTGTGTCGTATCATCTAACCAAATTGCAAAGATAAAAGAAATTATTTATAAAGAAGATAAGCACGCATTTATTTCTATTAATAATATTGATGAAGTTAAGGGTGGAGGATTTAAAGGTAAGAAATTATAATTAATCAATAGTTTTAGAAACAGTAATAATATGATATTATTACTGTTTTTTTATATATAAAGAATTTATTATTAAAATCTTAACAAAATCTTTATATATATTATTATATCTTAATAAGAACTTAATTTTAGAATTGATATAATAATAATATAAAATTTAAAGTTAGGAGTTTAAAAATATGCTTTCAATGTGTGTTAAGGAAAATAATATAAATGATTATATTAAAGAGGCTATTTATTATCTAAAAGAAAATAATTATGAAAAAGCTTATAATAGTATAAAATATGCTATGATAGAGGACTTATCATCAGGTGAGATTCATAACTTATTAGGAATTTACTATGAGAAAATAGGCGAATTTAATATGGCTAAAAAACATTATAGAGTATCTAGTGACTTAAATCCTAAGCTTAATGCACCAATGAAAAATTTAGAAAGATTAGGTAGTTTTAGATATATATTTAATGACAAATATATAGACTATGGAGATGGTATATAATAGTAAAATTATTTGTTGTATAAAATATCTATAAATCATTTTTCTTGAGGATGAGATATGAAAAAACGTAATGCAATAGAAGATATATTTTCATAAAATTATATAGATAAAGAAATGAATTACATAAGAAAAAGTACTTTAAAATTAGATCTATTGAAGATTTTTATTATGTGTGCCCACTATGGGCAATAATTTGCCGGTGAAAGTCTGTTGTGGGCTTGATAGTGGGAATCGGAGCTAAGGGTAAGGGTCTCCAGTGTGAGATTGAATATTAATGAACCGTTGTGTACCGAGCAGAAGGTACAATGGTATGATAAGATGCTAAATAAAATAATTATTTAGATCCTACTACATATAAATTGTATCTTTTTGTAACTTGTTATATTAGCACATGCCATGATAAATTATATTAAAGACTAAAAATAAGGAGATAAAAGAATGAAAAAAATAACTATTTTATTTATGGCTATGTTAATGTTACTATCTATGGTAGGATGTGGAGTAAAAAGTTCAAAAGTAGATTCGATTTTATCTGAAGATCTTAATTATATACTAGAAAAAATATATGAAAGTGCAGATTTTGATAAAGAACAAAAAGATGCAATAATGAATTACGAAACAACTAAACTTGATGAAAGTAATGCTGGATATATATTAGGAACTGAAGAGGTAAAATTCAAAGAAGGAATTTTATCAGCTCCATTGATGAATGTTATTCCATATCAATTAGTGTTACTTAGATTGGAAGACGGTGCAGATATTGAAGCTACAAAAGAAATTTTATCAAAAAATGCAAATCCAAGAAAATGGGTATGTGTTGAGGCCGAAGAAGTTGTAGTTGAAAATATTGATAATGTAGTATTATTTATGATGGCTAATGAAGAAGAGGCTACTCCAATAAAAAATGCATTTATGAATTTAAGTAAATAAAAATATTTTATGTATAAATGATTTTTATAAGATGAAAAATAAATAAGTATATATATTAAAGCAGTCTGGAATATGTTTTTCAGACTGTTTTTTAGGAGGATAAATATTGATATTTTCAAGTATAAGTTTTTTATATTATTTTTTACCTGCAACAATTATTTTATATTTTTTAATAAAAGATAAATATAAAAATTTCGTTTTATTGTTATGTAGTTTATTGTTTTATTTTGTAGGAGAACCAGTATATTGTTTATTAATGATTCTTTCTGCTTTTAGTGGATATATACATGGTTTACTTATTGAGAAATACAAAGGTAGTAAATACTCAAAATATTTTCTCATATCATCTATAGTAATTAGTGTAGGACTTTTAGGATTATTTAAATATTCTAATTTTTTTATTGATAATTTAAATAATGTTTTTAATTTAAATATTAAATTTTTAAAATTAGTACTTCCTATAGGTATAAGTTTTTATACGTTTCAGATTGTAAGTTACACTATTGATATATATAAGGGACAAGCAAATTTATGTAAGAAATTTACTGACTTTGCAACATATGTATGTCTATTTCCACAACTAATAGCAGGGCCTATAGTTCGCTATACAAGTATACAAAATGAACTTAATAACAGAGATCATTCATTTGAAAAATTTTCTTATGGAACTACTAGGTTTATAGTAGGCTTATCTAAAAAAGTATTAATAGCAAACAATTTAGGTATTTTAGTAGAAATATTTAATAGTACAAATGAAAAAAGTATATTATTTTATTGGATAAGTGCTATTGCTTTTTCTTTACAAATTTACTTTGATTTTTTGGGATATAGCTATATGGCAATTGGACTTGGCAAGATTTTTGGATTTAACTTTCCTGAAAATTTTAATTATCCATACATATCAAAAAGTATAAGTGAGTTTTGGAGGAGATGGCATATATCTTTAGGTAGTTTTTTTAGAGATTATGTATACATACCACTTGGTGGAAATCGTGTTAAGAAAAGTAGATGGATACTAAATATTTTTATAGTATGGTTTTTAACTGGATTTTGGCATGGAGCCAGCTGGAACTTTATATTATGGGGATTGTATTTTGCAATTTTTCTTATAGCAGAGAAGTTATTTTTGAATAGAGTATTAGAGAAATTACCATGTTTTATATGTAGTATATACCTTATTTTTTTCATAATAATTAGTTTTGTTATTTTTAATAGTGATAATGTGAAAGATATTTTTATTTATTTATCAAATATGTTTGGTAGAGGAGATATACCTATAAGTAATGATATTTCAGTTTATTACTTAAAAAGTTATTTTTTATTATTGGTAATATCATCAATAGGTTCAACCCCATTATTAAAAATAATAGTTGATAAAATTAAGAAAAATGAGATTGGTGTGAAAATAATATCTTATTTAGAGGTTATTTTTAATATAGCTTTATTATTATTAATTACTGCTTATTTAATAGACGGTTCATTTAATCCGTTTTTATACTTTAGATTTTAGGAGGGATTAAAATGAATAAGAAAACTAAAAATATAATTATATCTATAAGTTTTATAAGCATATTAATTGGATTTAGTA
>NZ_JAGHFM010000348.1 GCF_017888745.1 Terrisporobacter sp.
ATGTATGGGAAGCTACTAAACTAGATAGAGAAAATTACTTCTTTGTAGATGTTCAATCTAGAGGGAAATATCCTAACTATGCATTAAAATATATGGAACAAAAGGGAATTACACCAATAATGGAAGAAGGAGATTTGGAATTATTGCAAAAACACACAGTTGATTTTATTTCATTCTCATACTATAACAGTCGTTGTGTTAGAACAGATGAAAATGCAGATGATTTAGCTGAGGGCAATATATTTACATCTGCTAAAAATCCATATCTTACTTATAGTCAGTGGGGATGGCCTATTGATCCATTAGGATTAAGAATAACACTTAACCATGTATATGATAGATACGAAAAGCCATTATTTATTGTAGAAAATGGATTAGGCGCAAAAGATATAGTTAACGAAGATGGTTATGTAGAAGATGACTATAGAATTAATTACATAAGGGAACATATTAAAGCCATGAAAGATGCTGTTACTATAGATGGTGTAGATTTATTAGGATATACTACATGGGGTCCTATTGATTTAGTAAGTGCTGGAACAGGTGAAATGGAAAAGCGATATGGATTTATATATGTAGATAGAGATAATGAAGGAAATGGAACTTTAAAAAGAACAAGAAAGAAAAGTTTTTACTGGTATAAAAAAGTAATTACTTCAAACGGTGAAGATTTAGATTAAATTATGAAAGTGTCTCTAATACTATTTTTAGTATTAGAGATACTTTTTTTATATTTTAAGGGATTATAAATTATCTGAATTGTGGATAATTTATAATCCCAACTGATAAATTTGAGCAACGGACGCAGTCGTTGGCGACATGAAGTGGTGCGCCCACACAGTGGCTTAAACGAAGTGAATTTTTTTATTAGGATATGTTTTAAAGTAATGTTGAAAATGATACAATAAAATTTGTTACTCAATTGTTATAAAATGCGAAGTAAATATATTTTTATGACAAATATTATTAAAGGAGTGGTTTTATGATTATAAGAGATGCAGTATATGATGATATAGATAATATAGCGAAATTATATATTTCAAATTGGAAGGAAACTTATAAAGGATTACTATCTGAAGATTATTTAAATGGTTTAACTAAAGAGTATGCAGTAGAAAAGTGGAGCAAATATCTTAAAAATGAAAATCATATCTTTGTTGCGTATGAAGAAAATGAATTTTTAGGTTTTGTAGCATCTAAAAAAGATGATGAGGAAGAAAATTATTGGTATTTAGATTCTTTACATATAACAAAAAATTCAAGAGGAAAAGGAATAGGAACGAAATTAATTTATAGAGTAGGGCAGTATGCTTTAAAACATGGATATGAATGCATGAGTATTTGTATTGTTAAAGGAAATGATAATGCTAAAAGGATATATGAAAAACTTGGTGCAGTTCATTATAAATATTTTATTGATGATTTTGGAGGAGTAAAATCAAATTCAGAAAAACTTATATGGAAAAACTTAAGTATTTTTTCTAATCAAAATTATTAGTTAATATACAATTTTAATATAATGCGAATTAAGAATCTTTCTGATAACGTATATAAATAGGAATTTATAGGTGAGTCCATGTTCTGAATAAATAACAAGTAAGACTATCATAAATAAATGAAATTGTTACTAAGGTTGTATAAAATAAATTAGTATATTAAAATATAGTAAAAATATATATTGAGGTGAAATATAATGATAAAAAATATACATTTTGAAAATGTATAAGGCTCTGGGCAAAGTCTATAATAAAAATTTGTTTAGAGCCGTATATAGTATAAGTACGGCTATATAGCCATAGTAGATTTTGCTCAACTATGTACATATAAAAGTAAATAGGAGCAAAAGTATGAAGTATAAAAATGCAAAAGAAGTTTTACCGCTACATATTGTAGAAATAATACAAGAATATATTGACGGTAATTATATATATATTCCCAAAAAAGATAATAATAAAAAATCTTGGGGAGAAGAAAGTGGATTTAGGCAAGAACTGAATAATAGAAATAAAAAAATAGTTAATGAATATACCAATGGAAAAAGTATAAAAGAAATCTCTAAAAATTATTATTTAACAGAACATAGTATTAGAAGGATTATTAGAGGTTATAATAAATAATACATTTAAATGCTGTAGAGTAGTTAATAAATTGATTACTCTACAGCATTTTTGTGCAAGAATAATATAGAATTATATATGTACTTAGTATTACTTACTGATAAATGATATTATTAAATAGATAAATGATAAAGTAGGAGTGAAGTTAGATGATAAGAAATTTAAATAGTGCAGATATAGATAATGTAATGGATATATGGATAAAAAGTACGATAAAAGCACATGATTTTATTAGTAAAGAATACTGGGAAAATAATTATGATACTGTAAAGAATGTATATATACCTATGTCGGATACTTTTGTATATGAAGATGAGGAAGGTATAAAAGGTTTTATAAGTATAGTAAATAATGAGTTTATAGGAGCTCTATTTGTTGATATAGATTTTCAAGGTAATGGTATTGGCAAAAAATTAATAAATTATGTAATGAACAAATATAAGGAATTAAAACTAGCTGTATATAAAGAAAATAAAATATCAGTAGAATTTTATACAAATATAGGATTTAAAATAGTAAAGGAACAAATTAATGATGATTCTGGACATAGTGAGTATATAATGCAAAAATCATTGAATAAGAGTTAAAAATTATTTGCTGTAATCTCACCCAAAAACACCTTTTCATAAGGTGTACTTAGCATATAATTAAATAGTATTTATTTTAAATTAAGGCATAGATAATTTATTACCCTATCTACACCTTAACAAAATTATCATAGAAAGCTATTTACTTATTTCATCCACTTATCAGGATAATTCATATATTCTTGGAATTTTTCTAAGAATAATCCAACATGATACCCATCTGCAACTGCATGATGAACTGTAATAGAAAGAGGCATAATTTTTCTGCCGTCTTTTTCAAAAAACTTGCCTCCTTGAATAACTGGAAAAAAACTATTCAAAGGTGCATATGGTATAGGAGTATAACTAGAAAATTCTATCCAAGGTAACATACCTATCATATAGCTATTTTGAGGTGGTGTTTCAGGTTTTGCCATGACACCGTGATTATTTGCATATTTATTTTGGTCATCTATATAATTGCTATAGAAAATCTCAAAATCAGAACTATACTCTGTCCATATATTTGAGATAGTTTTATCATCATTGTGAAAAGCAGAATATGATGGATGTAAGACTTCATAATAACCTATCTCATTATCTAAATTTGCAATTCTAAATTCTTGATGTTCACATATTATTTTTGAAGCAATATATAAATAAGCTGGGAAGAATTTTTTGTTAGTCTTTTTTATCATATTATAAGTATTAGTAATGTCAATGTTTACACTAATACTATATCCTGTTGGCATCATCTTTGTAAAATAGTAAAAATATTGCATTCTATTCCATTGATTTAAATCGATTTTATGAAATGTTGTATTCAACACTTAAATACCTTCTTTCTTATTGTATATTTTAGGGTTATGTAGTTGAAAAATATATAATTTACTCTTAGTATATTTTCTACAAGCCCTTTATTTAATATACTATAAGGTATTTTGTATAACAATCTACTCTCCGTAGAATACAGCTCGACTAAGAGTAGATTGACTAGTTTTTGAAATGATATAAATTAATATATACAATGAAAAACCATATGATAAGTATGAAAAGAATATGGATTGCTTTTATATAAAATACTATAATATAACTAAGATTAGACTTTTAAATTAATTAAAAATAGGATATTATATATAATAATATAAAAAGACTTGAGAGGAATACTGAATTGGAATTACAAATAGAAGAAATAAATGCAAGTCATAATTTGGATGAATTTATATGCTCAAATAAATCCTTAGACACATACTTGAAGAGAAATGCATATTATGAAAATATAATGAAGTTTGCAAATACTAAAATCGTTACGATTAATGGTAAAATTGTAGCATACTTTACTATAGAATTTAAGAATATAGAAATAGATGAAGAAGATATAAAAGAAACTTATCCTGCAATTTATTTAAAATGTTTAGCCACAGATAAAGATTATGAAAACAAAGGAATCGGTACGAGTTTATTACAATATATTACTGTTCAATCACAGGAAATAGCTAATTTTATAGGATGTAGATGTCTTTTAATAGATGCTCTAGCTGATAAGGTTAGTTGGTACCAAGATAGAGGATTTCAATACTTAGATGAAGAGAATAATGAAATAGATATAACAGTTCCTATGTTCATTGACTTTAGAGACTCAGATTTATTAATAGATTATTTTGAGGAGGTGTAGATATGGCAATTATATATGATAATAAAAAAATTTCGCTAACTGATAATTCTGCTAAAAGCTTTACTAAGAAACTTAAAAGTAAAAATTTAGATGCTAGCAAAAAAAGGGACGCATTTATAAAAGAATCTAAACAATCTCTCAAGATAACTACTAGTAACAATATAACCACAATAAGAATAAAGAATATGTAACTAAAGTGGCTTTCTTGCTAAAATAGTGAGATGGCCATTTTTATTTGTATAAATATATTAGATTTTAAATACTTAATATGATATACGAAGTAAGGGTGTCCCAAAAATGTCACACCCTTTGAATATTATCTGTCTTAGAAATAAAATATTTTACTTTTTCCTTCTTATATCTTTAGGAGTGCACTTAAATTTTTCTTTAAAAAGTCTATAAAATAACTTGGTATTAGTAAATCCATGAGATTCTAATATAGTGCATAGTGTGTTATTTGTATTAATTAATTCTTTATAAATATGAGAAATACGTACATCATTTAAATATTCTAGGTAGGTCTGACCTGTATACTGTTTAAATTTTCTACAAAAGTATTCTGGCTGCAAGTGTACCACCTTAGCAATTTCATTAATGGAAATAGGAGTGTTATAATTAATCTTAGTATATTCAAAAACAGGTTGGAATTTTGATAAATCAAGTGCCCTACTTTCCATATTTTTATTACCCATAGGTATTCTAAAATTTGTATAAAGTTGAAATAAAAATTCAAATAATAGACCTGTGAAACGTAAATTTCCTGCTTGAGGAGATGTAATTTTTACTTCTTTCATATCTTTTAAAATAGTTTTTATTTTATCTAAATTTGCCTCATAATTATCGTCATTAATGTTGACTTTAAAATTAAAATAACTATCTTTACAGTTGGGAATATATTTATTTAAAAAAGATAATGGTATTTGTAACAATATAGAAGTATTTTCATAAACACATCTAGTTGAATGAATAACACCTGAATTGATAAATATACAGTCATTAGCTTTCAAATTATATGTAGTTCCCTCCATGTTGACTTGTAAATCCCCAGAAGTTATATAGATTATTTCTAAAGAATTATGCCAGTGGTTTGACACATAACTTCCTCTATCTTCAAATAATTTAAAATTTACATCTAAGTTTTCCATTGGTTCAATAATTTCATGTAAAAAATCCTTTTTATTCATAATTAGCCCCCTTATAATTCAATATTATAATTATGTAATTTATAAAATTCAATAACTAAAAAAGATAATATCGACTAATAAATTAGATAATAAATATACTTAAAAACATGTATAAAATTGTATATAATGAGGTTAAATAAGAAAACACTGAAAAATCATTATAATAATAGTACAAAATATACCTATAATTAGGAGCAGAGGGGAGACAGTTATTATGTATATAAAAGGTGTAAACTTAGGCAATTGGTTAGTACTAGAAAAATGGATGAGTCCTGGTTTATTTGAGGGGACAACAGCAGAAGATGAATATTACTTACCAAGACAGCTTTCAAAAGAAGTTTACGAGGCTAGAATTAGAACTCATCGTAGTGAATATATCACAGAAAGAGACTTTGCAACAATAAAATCTATGGGATTAAATTCAGTACGTATACCAGTACCATATTTTATTTTTGGGGATTGTGAGCCATTTATAGGATGTGTTGAAGAATTAGATAAGGCATTTTCTTGGGCAGGTAAATATGGATTAAGTATTTTAATAGATCTTCATACAGTGCCAGGAAGTCAAAATGGATTTGATAATGGTGGAATATCGGGAGTATGTAAATGGTCTAAACAACCAGAAAGTGTAGAGTTTACGCTAAGTGTATTAGAAAGATTAGCAAAGCGTTATGGAAAAAGAAGTGAGTTGTGGGGAATTCAAATTTTAAATGAGCCAATTACAGAAAGAATGTGGAATATAATGGACGTTCCTAATAGATATAAAGCTGTAGATGAAGAAATGGCAAAAGGTAGTGGTCCAAATACATTA
>NZ_JAGHFM010000349.1 GCF_017888745.1 Terrisporobacter sp.
AAGTAAGTATATGAGAAGGTGAATTAATCGCCTTTTTAATTTTTCTTATGGCAAAAAATAAAAAGCCTGTTAAGAGAATATTAGTAAATGAATGGACACCTCAAGATATAACTAAAGGACTTCAAAATCTTAAAGATGAAGAAGATATGAGGAATCTACAAGCTGCAGGATATACTAGACTAATAACAGACTGGCTAATAGGAATTAATTTTACTTCTATTGCCACATTAAAATATGGAAATGGGAAATTATTGAATATAGGACGTGTTATTTTACCAACAGTAAAATTAATTTATGATAGAGATATGGAAATTAGAAATTTTGTTCCTAAAACCTACTTCGAAATTGAAGGTAGCTTTAGATGCAACAATGGTGAATATAAAGGTAAATTAATAAAAAATAAAAATAGCAAATTTGATACACCAGAAGAAGCTAAATCTGTAATAGATAGTATAACTTCCAAAGAGGGCACTATTACTGATAAAAAAGTAACTACCTCTAAAGAATATGCTCCTAAGCTTTTCAGTTTAACTTCTTTACAAGGTTATATAACTTCAAAGTACAGTCACTTTACTTCTGACAAAGTTTTAAGTGTCTGTCAGTCTTTATACGAAGGTAAAGGTAAAGGTGGATATATTACTTATCCTAGAACAGACTCTATTTTCCTAGAAGAAAGTTTAACTACTAAAGCTTCCCAAACTTTAGAAAGGTTAAAAAAAGGACTTCCTTACGAAGATAAAATCAAATTTACTAAAACAAAAAGAGTTTTCGATTCATCAAAGGTTGATAGCCATAGTGCTATCACACCTACTTATATTATTCCAACTAAACTGACTCCTGATGAAGCAATTGTTTATAATGCTATCAAGGACAGATTTATAGCCAACTTTATGCCACCAGCTGAATATGAAAATACAGAAATAAAAACTGATGTAGATAAAAATATATTTGTTACTAAAGGAAAAGTGCTTAAAGTTAAAGGATATTTGGAAGTATACAATAAAGAAGAAAAAGATGACTTACTTCCATTAGTAAATAAAAATGAAGTAGTTGATGTAATAGAAATTAAACCTTTAAGTAAACAAACTACTCCTCCTAAACCATATACGGAAGATACTTTACTTAAGGCTATGAAAAACTGTGGAAAAAATGTGTCAGAAGATGACACAACAGTTTTATCAGGATATTCTATAGGTACTTCTGCTACTCGTGCTGATGTCCTAAAAAAAATTAGCCAAGTTGGATATGTTAATAAAAAAGGTAAATCTTATTTTGTAACTGACTTAGGTAAAAATCTAGTTGAAATATTCCCTGTCAAAGAATTGTTTGACGTTGACTATACTGGTAAACTAGAAAAAAGCTTAAGTGATATTCAAAAAGGTCAATATACTAGAAAAGAATACTTAACTAATATAATGAACTTCATTTATAATAGTGTTAACTTAATAAAATATGATAAACCTAAAAAAATATCTACGGAAAGCTTTACTTATAATGCTAAAACTAAAAAGTTTGTTAGTGATAAAGTTATATCATCATCTAAAAAAGGCGCTAAATCTACTTCAAGTAAATCATCCAATTCAAATAGCAATGATTTATTAGGTAAATGTCCTATATGTCAAGGTGATGTGCTTGAAAAAGATAAAGGATTTTTCTGTATGAATTATAATAACTGCAAGTTTGGTATTTTTAAAGAAGATAAATTCTTACAGTACTATAAAAAGAAACCAAACAAAACTATGGTTAAAAGCTTACTTAAAAAAGGTGAAGCTAAAGTAAAATCTTTAACATCTAAAGATGGTAAAAAGTTTGATGCCATACTTAAATATGATAAAAATGATAAGGGCTATTTCTCTTGGTCTATAAAAAAAATGGACTAAATATATAGTTTTTAAATCAATTATAAAAATATATTATTTTTCCTATAAAATAGATAATATATAAATAATATGCGTAACAAAAAACACCTACTAATTAATTTGGTAGGTGTTTTTTCATAATATTATATAAAGTAATACTTATATTTCAGCATAAATTTTAACTAATTCTATAGCTATCTGTGTGACTTTGTCCATACCTTCTACACTTATATGCTCTAAAGCTCCATGATAAGCTGCTCCACCTGTTCCTAAGTTTGGACAAGGCAAACCTTTAAAACTTAATTGAGCACCATCTGTTCCTCCACGAATAGGAGATATTTTTGGTTCTAAACCTACAGCTTCTATAGCTTTCTTAGCATTTTCAACTAAATGCATACATTGCTCTATTTTCTCTTTCATATTTCTGTAGGCATGTTTTATAGTAAGTGTTACTGTATTTTCTCCATATTTTTCATTTATTTCTTTCTCTATTCTTCTAAGTAATTCATTTCTAGCTTCGAATTTTTCACCATCATGATCCCTAACTATATATGATAACTTAGAATGCTCTACAGAACCTGTTATTTCCATTAAATGATAAAATCCTTCATATCCTTCAGTTGTAGCAGGAGTCTCATTTACTGGCAGCATCGAATTAATTTCCATAGCTATTAACTGAGAATTTACCATAATATCCTTTGCACTTCCCGGATGTACATTTACTCCTTTTATTTCAAAAGTTGCAGAAGATGCATTAAAGTTTTCATATTCAATTTGACCTTCTAGCTCTCCATCTAAAGTAAATGCATAATCTGCACCAAATTTTTCAACATCAAAATGGTGAGCACCTCTTCCTATTTCTTCATCTGGAGTGAACCCTATACATATTTTTCCATGAGGAATATTTTCCTTTTGTATTATTTCAATTGCAGTCATTATTTCTGCAATACCTGCTTTATTATCTGCACCTAATAAAGTAGTTCCATCTGTAGTTATTATAGTTCTTCCTTTAAAATCTTTTAAATGTGTAAAGTCTTTAGTTCTAATAACTTTACCACTAGTTCCAAGAGTTATATCTTCTCCATCATAATTTTTTATAATTTGATGATTAACATCTTTCCCTGTAAGATCTTCTGTTGTATCTAAATGGGCGATAAATCCTAACTTTGTTTTATCTTCATATCCATTTGTAGCTGGTATACTTCCATATACATAACATTTATCGTCTACATGAGCATCTTCTATTCCAAGTTCTTTCATTTCTTTAACTAATAAATTAGCTAAATCAAATTGACGAGAAGTAGAAGGCACTGTTTCACTTCCACTATCACTAGTAGTCCATACTTTTATATAGTTTAACATTCTTTCATAAGCTCTCATAATACTAATCTCCTTTTATAAATATATTTTTATAAATAAAAACTGGGTACTGTAACAGCTCAGAACCCAGTTGAAATTTATTTTTTAATTATATTCCATATAATATTTTTAATATTATATTACTTTATTTGAATAATTTTCTTAATCTTCAACAAGAGTATTTAATTTCTTGTCCATTGACCATAAAATTATACCACATAATATAACAATTCCACCAACTATTGCATATGCAGGTGCAAATGAATATCCTGATAAGAATTCATATAGATATCCATAAGATTTACCAGCTATAAATATAGCAAATGGCCAAACTCCCATCATAAGTCCTAAAACTTTTGTTGGAGAGAATTTAGATATAAATGAATTTCCAAGTGGTGAGAATACCATTTCACCAAGTGACATTAATATACCAACTGCTACTATCCACATTAAGTTAGCTTGATTATCTCCTCTTACTATCTCAGCAAGAGCCATTACACCAAAAGCTGCACCAAGTAAAATCATACCTAAAGCAGTCTTCTTAAACATACTTAAATCACCCTTTGGTGAATTAGCACGCTTAGTCCAAAATGCTGCAAGAACTGGTCCAAGTAATATACAAGTAAGTGCATTTAATGAATCGAACCAAGAAGATGGAACCACGAAGTTTCCTATCATCCAGTTAGCTTTATTAGCATAATCAAAATCTGGTCCCCAGTGATACATTATAGGATTATAAGTTAAGTACCAAACTATCCAGAATATTATTGAGAATATTGTAACAAGAATAA
>NZ_JAGHFM010000411.1 GCF_017888745.1 Terrisporobacter sp.
TATTGAAGTTCATATTTTTTACATTGCAGTAGAAACGAGGATTTATATAAGATTCAAAGTTTGTAAATTCAAGAACAAACTTAGGTATTCCAGCTTCTTGCGGTGCAATCTCATCTAAAGCAAAATAAATAACGATACCTTGATCTGTTAAATAAAAAGCTTGGTCGTTGGGAATATCAACAACTGTATTAGGATAGAATGCTTCTGGATTTTGGCTAATTTGATAATTAATAAAGTCTGATACCAGTTTCAAGTAATTAACACCTGGTCTAAATATATCTTTAAGTAATAATTGATTTCCTGATAATAAATCTATATTATAACTATATAAATCATTGTATTTAAGTGAAGTGTTGCCTTCGTAAGCATAGAGATTTAATATAATACTAATAGCTTGGTTTTTATTAAAAGTGATTGCGAAATCTGAATATACTTGATAATTTTCTTTTTTCTGATTCCCATTTGAATTTTCAACATTTATTTGTTGCTCTTCTTCGTAAATACCTGTTTTAAAAGTATTTACATCAGAACGTATAGTATTATTTAAGTTATTTAAAATATTTTGATTAACTTGAAAATATCCATTCTTGACATTATGGATAACAGGATACTTTAAATTATAATAGAAATACTCATTCCTACCTATATCCTCTATAAACTGGATATACAAGGTATTAAAAAAACATGTATTATTAATGGGGTTTAAATTCATACTTAATTCCTCCTAGACAAATTATTTGCATTAATAATTTATATGCAAGAAAAAATGAAATAATAATATATTGATGTAAATGGTTATAAACGTTGGAAATAAGGAACTAAATAAAGTATATAAACTAATTAAAATACCTAAAATAAAATTAGTTAGTATGATATAATACATAGGATTAGTAAGAAATTTAGGAGGATATAAATGTTATTATTAGCAGACAAATGGAAAGATTATGAACTTATAGATATGGGAAATGGAGAAAAATTAGAACGTTGGGGAAATATAGTATTAAGAAGACCTGATCCTCAAGTTATGTGGCCGATAAAAAAAGAAAGTGGCCTATGGAAAACTCCTCACGGTCATTATCATAGAAGTGCAAAAGGTGGGGGACACTGGGAGACTAAGAAAAAGTATCCGCAAAAATGGACTGTAAACTATAACGGATTAAAGTTCAACATAAGTCCGACTGGATTTAAACATACAGGGTTGTTCCCAGAACAAGCGGCAAACTGGGATTGGCAAATGGATATGATAAAAAAAGCAGGAAGACCTATAAAGGTATTAAATTTATTTGCATATACTGGTGGAGCAACAGTAGCTTGTGCAGCAGCAGGAGCAGAGGTATGTCACGTTGATGCATCTAAAGGTATGGTTACTTGGGCAAAAGAAAACTTACAAACATCAGGACTTGGAGATAGAAAAGTAAGATTTATAGTAGACGATGTTGTTAAGTTTGTTGAAAGAGAAATAAGAAGAGGAAATAAATATGATGCTATAATAATGGACCCACCTTCATATGGAAGAGGACCTAAAGGTGAAGTTTGGCAAATAGAAGAAAAATTATATGGTTTAGTTGAATTATGTACAAAAGTATTATCTGATAAGCCTTTATTCTTCTTAATAAACTCATACACAACTGGATTATCTCCAATAATATTAGAACACATATTAGATGCTACAGTTGCTAGAAAAGCTAAGGGTGGTAATATATATGCAGGAGAAATAGGAATACCTACATCAAAAGACGGAAAAGTACTTCCATGCGGTATATTTGGAAGATGGGAGAGTAAATAACAATGATAAAGGTTATATATGAAGATAATCATTTATTAGTTGTTGAAAAGCCTGTAAA
>NZ_JAGHFM010000054.1 GCF_017888745.1 Terrisporobacter sp.
AAAAAACAAAACTAATGGAAACTGATAACTTAACATATAAGGGAGATTGTAGCGATGATGATATGGATTATAGTAATGATATAGTAATAAAAATAATAGAAAAAATAGACCCAAGTATAGATATTAAGTTTGTTAATAAGCTTGATATAGTTGAGGATAATACCTCTTATTATAGGGTTGAGTTAAGTATGTCAGGAAATTTAGATAAAATTAAAAATATAGAAACTATATTAAATAATATGAATCTAAACTATAAAATAGAAAATATGGAGATAAAAAATCCATCTAATGAAAATGGAGATAAAGAAAAATATGTTGACTGTATAATGACGTTTAAAGTCATATAAAGGCACAACGTAAATTAAATATTGATGAATTAGGGATTTTTGATAAAAAATAAAAGAAATCGTAGTACGATAGTTAATAAATTAAAAAGGATAATAGTCTATTTTCTAGAAAAATATTATTAGAGTATGGAATAAAGAAGAAAATATATGTATAAGAAATAATAAAATGAAATAAAGATCAATGTGATAGATAAAGTAAATTTATAGCAAAAAATCAAGTATAAAATCCATATCTAAAAAAATTAAAGGAGTGAAGATAACTTGATAGGTAGAAATGAACTGTGTCCTTGTGGTAGTGGTAAAAAGTATAAAAAATGTTGTCTACAAAAAAATAAACTAATTGAGATTACAAAAAATAAAACTCTATATGCTAAAGGATTGTATAAAAATATAGAAAATAAAATAAATGAATATTCAAGAAAAGAAATATTTGGTAAGGAATTAAATAGATGCAAAGATAAGTTTTATATATCAGATAATACAGATATAAAAATAAATAAACTATTTAATACATACTTTATATATGATTTTATAACTTCAAGTAATAAAAGGTTAATTAATTTATTTATTGATGAAAATCAATTTACTTTGAATAAAATTCAAAAGAATATATTGAGAGGGATATTAAAATCTAATATTAGTTTATTTAATGTTGAACAGACAAGTATAACAAAGTCAATAGTAAGGGATTGTTTTACTGATGAAAGAATAACTATTGAAGATATAGATTTATTTAATAATTTTAAATCTGGCCAAAATATAATAGCAAGGTCGGTAAATATACAAGGAATGAATATATTAGTAGACTACTGCATAGGATTATCTGATGAAAATTTACATATAATAGTTGATAATATTAAATCTATATATGAAAAACAGAATAAGGATTTCAAAAATATAAAAGAGTTTTTATTAAATAACAGTGACTTAATATATCAATTTACGCAGCAAATATTACTAAATGATGCATCGTATATAGTTAAACCATTGAATGTAAATAATGAACTTAATGATAACGAAGAAGAAAACATACAAAAAGAAGATAGTATAGATATATGTAGCATATTAAAAAATAATATAGAGGAAAAATATTTACAAAAGAGTATAGATTTATGGAAGGCATTTACAGATATGCGCAAATCCATAAAAGGTAGTGAAAATGGTTGGGCAGCAGCCATAGAATATTATATTAAAAAGGATGCTGGTGAAACCATAACTCAAGTTGAAATATCTAAGAAATATGAAATTAGTCCTCGTACATTAGGTAAGAGATATAAAGAATTAAGAGCATCTTAGAAAGTTATTGAGGAACATGATTAAATATAAATTTATGAAGAAGATAAAAATACTATCAAGCTAATTATTCGATAGTATTTTTTAATTGTAAGGAAATTATATGTTATCTGCTTTGTAGATAACATATAATTTCCAACTTTGTTACTTGAGCAACGGACGCAGTCGTTGGCGACATGAGCGAAGCGAATTTTTTATTTTTAGTTAAAAAGTTGTAAAAAAAGGTTTTAATATATTAAAAAGATGATAAAATAATACATATACAATAGAGAAAGAGGTAAAAATATGAGTCTTAGTTTAGGAAATGGAATTGCAGTATCAACTAACTTTATAAAATCAAATCCAGCAGTACCGGTGTATAATGGAGAGGAAAATCCTAATAACTTATATGCGGTTATTTATCATATAGAAATAGGATACAACGAAGGTAAAGAGCAAAAAGTAAAACAATACATAATAATTGACTATAAAGACTTTGATTTATCTTCAGATAAGAAAAATGAATTATTTGACGTGGCTAAAAAATACTGTGAATTAAAAAATATACCAGAAGGAGATCAATTAGAAATCACATTATTAGATAATGATGAAGCTGAAGACTTCTTAGAAAAGGTATTTAATAATATGAAAGTTATAAGAGGTCTTATTACTAAAAGGGACTAGTAGTATTTATTGCTAAAAATAAATAATAATCTAATTATGAAATCAAAGGCTTTGGAAAATTCCTAGCTTTTGATTTTTTAATTGTTAAAATACATATTATTTCTACTAAAATAATTTTTATGTCTAGAGATTATTTTTAGTGGTAAATATATTAAGGTAGATATAAATAACTATATTTAAAGGAGGAAAATTATGCTAAGAGTATCGAATATAAAAATTAATATTGATGATGATAAATCTAAGATAGTAAAACATTTATTAAATAAATTAAAAATAAAAGAAAGTGAATTAATAAAATATCATATATATAAAGAGTCTATAGATGCAAGAAAAAGAGGAAGAATTGATTTTGTTTACACTGTTGATGTAGAAGTTAAAAACGAAGCTAAAATAGCAAAAAAAGGGTTAAAAGATGTTGTTGAAGTTAAGCAACCTCACTACATAGGAGTTAAATGTGGGGATTCTAAGGTAAATCATAGACCGATAATAGTTGGAAGTGGACCAGCAGGATTATTTGCTGCATTAGTGTTAGCTCAAAGAGGATATAATCCGCTTTTACTTGAAAGAGGATTAGATGTAGATCAAAGAACAAAAGATATTCATAATTTCTGGACAAATAGAGTATTTAAAGGAAATTCAAATGTGCAGTTTGGAGAAGGAGGAGCAGGGACTTTCTCTGATGGAAAACTTACTACAAGAATCAAAGATATAAGATGTAGGAAGGTACTTGAAGAACTTGTAAATTTCGGTTCACCTGATGAAATATTATATTCTCATAAACCTCATGTGGGAACAGACATACTTAAAGATGTTGTAAAAAATATAAGAGAAGAAATTAAAAGGCTTGGTGGAGAAGTAAGATTTAATGCACAAGTTACAGATATAAAAATTGAAGACGGAAAAATAAAATCGGTAATAGTAAATAATAAAGATAAAATAGATGCTGAATGTGTAATATTTGCAGTAGGTCATAGTGCGAGAGATTCTTATGAAATGCTTTATAGAAATGGTGTAAAAATAATTCAAAAACCATTTGCTATAGGTGCTAGAATAGAGCATCCTCAAGAATTAATTAATAAAACTCAGTATAAAGAATTTTACAACCATCCAAGATTAGGGGCAGCAGATTATAGGCTTATAGAGCATACATCGAATGGTAGAACAGCATATTCCTTCTGTATGTGCCCAGGTGGAACTGTTATAGCATCTGCATCTAATGAGTTTGAAGTAGTGACTAATGGTATGAGTGAGCATGCTAGAGACAAAGTGAATGCTAATAGTGGATTTTTAGTCAATGTTGTGCCTGAGGATTTTGGTAGCGATCATCCTTTAGCAGGTATAAGGTTCCAAGAAAAATATGAAAGATTAGCTTATGAATTAGGTGGTAAGAATTATAATGCTCCGATGCAATTAGTAGGAGACTTTTTAAATGATAGAAGAACGACTGATATAGGAAAAGTACAACCATCTTACCAACCAGGGGTTACAGGAAGTGATTTAAGAGAATGTTTACCAGAGTTTGTTATTAGCTCTATGAAAGAAGCCTTAGTATCACTAGATAAAAAATTAAATGGATTCTCTATGTATGATGCAGTACTTACTGGTGTTGAGACTAGATCATCAGCTCCAGTGAGAATAGTAAGAGATGAGAACACATTACAGTCAGTAAGTACACAGAATTTATATCCTTGTGGCGAAGGTGCAGGATACGCAGGAGGAATAGTAACAGCTGCAGTTGATGGTATTAAATGTGCCGAAAAAATCATTGAGGTATACGCTCCTATTGTTAAATAAATTTAACAATTAAGTTACATTGAAAAAATTTTTAATAATTATTTATGATATAATAAATATGCGCTTAATTATAAATATATACAAAGGAAAAATTTTTACTTAAACAGGAAATTAAAAAAGAATGACTAAAGGAAAAACAGTAATTAAGGAGGAATACAATTGGAAATCATCATAAGCATCATGGGTGGACTAGGTTTATTCTTATTTGGAATGAATCTTATGGGAGAAGCCCTAGAAAAAGCAGCTGGAAATAAGCTTAAAAAGATAATAGAATTGCTTACTAGTAATATATTTATGGGAGTTCTTGTAGGAACACTAGTAACAGCTGTTATACAAAGTTCAAGTGCTACTACAGTAATGGTTGTAGGATTTGTAAATGCTGGAATAATGACTTTACCTCAAGCAGTTGGGGTTATAATGGGTGCTAATATTGGTACAACAGTAACAGCGCAGTTGGTGTCATTTGATTTAAATGGACTAGCACCTGTAGCATTAGGTATAGGTATAATTCTATACTTATTTGGAGGAAAGGCAAAAACAAAACATTTTGCAGAAGTTTTAATAGGATTTGGTATATTATTTACTGGTATGGACTTCATGAAGGAAGCAGTTAAACCATTGGTTGAATATCAAGGATTTACAAATGCATTGCTTACTTTTGGTAAATATCCAATACTAGGATTACTATTAGGATTTGGTATTACTGCTATAATTCAAAGTTCAAGCGCATCAATGGGTATGCTAGTTGTATTAGCGTCTCAAGGGTTAATACCATTACAAGCAGCTTTACCAATACTATATGGACAAAATATAGGTACTTGTATTACTTCTTTACTTTCAAGTATAGGTGCGAGTATAAATGCTAAAAGAGCAGCAATGATACATTTAATATTTAATATACTTGGTACAATAATATTCTTATTATTCTTAAATAAGATAGTTGTTATGGCTGTAACATCTGCTAATCCAGATAATGTTGCTAGACAGATTGCTAATGTTCATACTATATTTAATATAGCTTCAACATTAATCTTATTACCATTCCACAAATGGATAATTAAATTAGCTAACAAATTAGTACCAGATACACATTCTGAAGATGACGATATGAAAGTTGTAAAATATATAGATGATAGAATAATAGAGACACCTTCGATTGCTTTAATAAATGTTCAAAAAGAAACGCTTAGAATGGGTGAAAAAGCAAAAGAAAGTTTAAATTCAGCAATGAAAGGTATAATGGATAAATCTGAAAAAGATATATCTAGTTCTTTGAAGAAAGAAAAAATGATAAATGAGTTACAAAAGACTATTTTAGATTATTTACTTAAATTATCAAAGGCACCATTAAATGATGATTCTAGAGAGACAATAGATTCACTATTTAATACTGTAAATGACATAGAAAGAATCGGTGATCATGCTGAAAACTTAGCAGAGTTAGCAGCGAGTAGTATGATGAATGATGTTAAATTCTCAGAACATGCAAAGACTGAACTAAATGATATGTACAATAAAGTTTTATCAACATATACTTATGCCTTAGAATGTATGAAAACATCAGATGTAGATTTAGCATGCAAAGTAATAAAAATGGAAGAACAAGTAGATGCTATGGAGAAATCATGTAGATTAAATCACATGAGAAGATTAAATAATAATTTATGTAATATAGATACAGGTATTATTTATTTAGAAATAATAACTAATTTAGAAAGAATATCTGATCATGCAGTAAATATAGCTCAACAAGTTATATCACAAAATATTCAAGATAAATAAAAAATGTAAACACCTTAAAAATTATTATTTTTAAGGTGTTTTTGTTTTAAAAAAGTAAGTACTAATACTTTAGATAAACTTCATATATAAAAAAATTATATATAAATATCAAAAATTCCAATGATTTATTGTTATTTTTATAACGTAAAAAAAATACTTTATGTTATAATTTTCAATATAGACAATATGAAACAAGGGAGTAAAATTATGAGTAAAGTTAATTTTAATTATAGTAAAGCATTAGGATTTTTTAATGAAGAAGAAGTAAGCGCAGTTCAATCTTATGTTAATGTGGCACATGAGATGTTACATAATAAAACTGGTTTAGGAAATGATTTTTTAGGATGGGTTGATCTTCCTAATGATTATGATAAGGAAGAATTTGATAGAATAAAAAAAGCTGCAGAAAAAATTAAATCAGATTCAGATGTATTAGTTGTAATAGGTATAGGTGGTTCTTATTTAGGGGCAAGAGCTGCTATAGAAAGTTTAGGACATTCATTTAGAAATAGTTTAACTAAAGAAGTAAGAAAAGCTCCAGAAATTTATTTTGCAGGAAACAATATAAGTCCAACATACTTAATGGATTTAATAGATATAATAAAAGATAAAGATGTATCTTTAAATGTTATATCAAAATCAGGGACTACTACAGAGCCAGCTATAGCATTTAGAGTTCTTAAAGAGTTCTTAGAAAATAAATACGGAAAAGAAGAAGCTAAGAAGAGAATATATGCAACTACTGATGCTAAAAGAGGGGCATTAAAACAATTAGCTACAGAAGAAGGATATGAGACATTTGTAATACCTGACGATGTTGGAGGTAGATTCTCTGTATTAACTGCTGTTGGTTTATTACCTATAGCAGCTGCTGGATTAGATATAGATGCAATGATGAAAGGTGCAAATGATGCTCGTGAAAAATTCTCTACATCTAATTTACAAGAAAACGACTGTTATCAATATGCAGTAGTAAGAAATATATTGCATAGAAAAGGTAAAGATATAGAATTATTAGTAAACTATGAACCTAATTTACATTATGTAAGTGAATGGTGGAAACAATTATTCGGAGAAAGTGAAGGAAAAGACCAAAAAGGTATATTCCCTGCTTCAGTAGATTTCTCAACAGATTTACATTCAATGGGACAATATGTTCAAGATGGGAAAAGAATATTATTTGAAACAGTT
Source organism: Terrisporobacter sp. (assembly GCF_017888745.1). Classification (GTDB taxonomy): domain Bacteria; phylum Bacillota; class Clostridia; order Peptostreptococcales; family Peptostreptococcaceae; genus Terrisporobacter. Next base: position 7,071 of record NZ_JAGHFM010000054.1, read on the forward strand.
TTAAATGTGGAAGCTCCAAAAAGAGATATAGAGCTAAAAGCTGAAGAAAATGATTTAGACGGACTTAACTACTTAAGTGGAAAAACTATGAATTTTGTTAATGAGAAAGCATGCCAAGGTACATTATTAGCTCATACAGATGGACAAGTTCCTAATTTAATTATCAACGTACCAGCATTAGATGAGTATAATTTTGGATACTTAGTATACTTCTTTGAAAAAGCTTGTGGAATAAGTGGATATTTATTAGGAGTTAATCCATTTAATCAACCAGGAGTTGAAGCATATAAGAAAAATATGTTTGCTCTTTTAGGTAAACCAGGATTTGAAAAAGAAAAAGAAGAATTAGAAAAAAGACTTTAGAAATTAAGGTTTAATTAAGATTAAAATATTATAATGAAATCATCATAAGAGAATTATAAAACTTATGGTGATTTCTTTTTTTAGTTTTAAAATAATAAATTAAAATAATAATATGTAAATAGATATAATTTTAAAATTAAAGGTTTATTTTGTTAGGAGGAGAAATAATGTTTAGAAAAAAAGGTATAGGATTAATTGTTATTGTTGCAGTTATATGTTCAATATTAAGTTCATTTTTAACTGTACTTGTATTAAAAAATAATTTAAATTTATCACTTGGTTCAACACAAAATCAACAGATAAAAATAAATAGTGATGGAAAAAGTACTAATGTATATCAAGCAGTTACTGAGAAAGCAATGCCATCTGTTGTAGGTATTACAACTACGGTAATGAGTACAGATAATATGTTTTCTATTCCTACAGAATCAGAAGGTGTTGGAACAGGTATTGTAGTTGATGCTAATGGATATATACTTACTAATTCTCATGTTGTTTCAGATGGTGAAGCAAAAACTGTTAATGTACTATTTAATGATGGTTCAACTGAACAAGGTGAAGTACAGTGGCATGATTCACAATTGGATTTAGCTATAGTTAAAGTTAACAAAACAGGTCTTAATCCAGCAGAATTAGGAGATAGCGATAAAGTTACTACTGGTGATTTGGCTATAGCTATAGGAAACCCTCTTGGATTAGATTTACAAAGAACAGTTACTCAAGGGATAATAAGTGGATTAGATAGAACAATTAAAACATCTCAAGCTACTATGACAGGTCTTATTCAGACTGATGCTAGTATAAACTCTGGAAATAGTGGTGGACCATTATTAAATGAAAATGGGGAAGTAATTGGAATAAACACAGCTAAAACTTCTGAAGGTGAGAGTTTAGG
>NZ_JAGHFM010000350.1 GCF_017888745.1 Terrisporobacter sp.
AAAAGAGCCAGTATCTACCTTTGTGGAAGATATAACAAGAAAATTAAGTATATCCCAATATGTAAATGGGGTAATAGAAGAAGTTAAAGAAAGAAATAAAGGTGACGAGGAATTTCACCAAGCTGTTGAAGAGGTACTAAAATCTTTAGAGCCTGTATTGGATAAACATCCAGAATATATTGAAGAAAGAATATTAGAAAGACTTGTAGAGCCAGAAAGACAGATAATGTTTAGAGTACCTTGGATTGATGATAATGGAAATATACAAGTTAATAGAGGATTTAGAATACAATTTAACAGTGCTATAGGACCTTATAAAGGAGGACTTAGATTCCATCCATCAGTAAATGCAAGTATTGTTAAGTTTTTAGGATTTGAGCAAATATTTAAAAATTCACTAACTGGTTTACCTATTGGAGGAGGAAAAGGTGGTTCTGACTTTGATCCAAAGGGGAAATCAGATAGAGAGATAATGAGATTCTGTCAAAGTTTTATGTCTGAATTACAACAACATATAGGTCCTAATGTGGATGTGCCTGCTGGAGATATTGGTGTTGGGGGAAGAGAAATCGGATATTTATTTGGACAATACAAAAAACTTAGAAATGCCAACGAGCCTGGTGTTTTAACTGGTAAAGGTTTAAATTATGGAGGTTCTTTAGCTAGAACAGAGGCTACAGGATATGGTCTTATTTATTTTGTAGATGAAATGTTAAAAGAACATGGACATGATTTAAAAGGTAAAAAAATAGTTATATCAGGATCAGGAAATGTTGCCATATACGCAGCACAGAAAGTACAAGAATTAGGTGCATGTGTAATTGCAATGTCAGACTCTAACGGATACATAGTGGACGAAGAAGGTGTAGATGTAGAGTTAGTTAAACAAATCAAAGAAGTTGAAAGAAAAAGAATAAAAGAGTATGCAGAGAGAAAAACTAGTGCTTATTATTTTGAAGGACAAAAAAGTATTTGGTGTTTAAAATGTGACATAGCTCTTCCTTGTGCAACTCAAAATGATATAAGCCTAGAAGATGCTAAGTTATTAGTTGAAAATAATGTAATAGCCATAGGTGAAGGGGCAAATATGCCTTGTACAAATGAAGCCTTAAATTATTTATTAGAAAATAATGTTTTAGTAGCACCAGCTAAGGCTGCAAATGCAGGTGGGGTTGCAACATCAGCTTTAGAAATGGCACAAAATAGTATGAGACTTGCTTGGACTTTTGAAGAAGTTGATAGCAAATTAAAAGAAATAATGATAAATATATTTAATTCGTCTAAAGAAGCAGCAAAAGAATATGGAGCGGAAGGTAATTATGTGGTAGGAGCAAATATAGCAGGTTTCTTAAAAGTTGCAGATGCTATGATGAGCCAAGGATTAATATAATTGTTAGAGGATTAAAAAATAAGAGAAAAATGAGTGGATAAAATTATTATATCAACTCATTTTTTGCATATATCCAATATGGTCTACTATCTAAATTTAATCAGTTAAAATAATTATTTATTTTATATTCCAATATGGTCTATACAATAAAACCTATCAGATAATAGAGATGAAGTCAAATAATAAGTAAAAAATATATAACAAATATTATACTAAACCATAAATAATTATATTATAAGATTATATTATAATAGATTATTGCGAATCCCATAATATGTTGCTAATATTTAAGTATAAATACAAAAGGGGAGATAAATATGAGGTTTTGTTTAAATTTTCAATTGGAGAAAAACATATTTTCAAAGGATTATATGAGAATAATATTAAGCTATATAAAGAAATCATTATCTGAAATATCAGATGGTATTTATTATGACAAATTTTTTAAAGATAATATACAAAAAGATTTTTCATTTAGTGTTAAGTTTCCTCCAAATTCAAAATTTACAAAAGATGAGATAATACTTGGAGATACTAACATTAAAGTATTATTTACAACAGATGATAGAAATAAGACAGGACTTATTTTACAACAGGCTTTCCTAAAGCAACGATATATCAAATTTCCAATCAGCAATAAAAATTCAATTAAAGTAAATTCAATCAAACAATTAAGAAGTCAAAAGATAACAAGTTCAAAAGTAATATTTAAAACATATGGTTTGTGTGTAAGAGACCATTGCAAAGAAAGAAATAACAAAGATATATACTATGTATATAGTGATGAAAAATTTAATGATCAACTGAAAATAGTTTTGAAAAATCAAGCTAAGCAAGGTGGTTTTAGTGAGAATATTGTGGATGACATGAAATTTACACCATTGAATTGTAAAAAGGTGCTGGTGTCACATTACAATAATTTAATTGATACAACAGTAGGAGCTTTCTTATTGGAGGGTAATCCTTTGTTTCTTCAATACTTATACAATGTAGGCATGGGAAGTCGCAATACTAATTTTGGGTATTTAGATATAGTTACGCAAGATTTGTAGATAGGGGGTGATAAATTGAAAACTATATTAAATAATAATGAAAAGTTTGATATAAGATTAGAGCCATCTGATTGGAGATATTCTGCTGCCATATTAGGTCTTTTAGAGTATTTTTCTGAAATGGATCCATTAGGAGAATTTCATGAAATTAAAGATGATTGTATCGAGTATAGTAGTAAAGCTCTAAGTAAGGATAATTATTTGAAGTTTGTAGAAAAAAAATATGGTGAAAATCTTCATCATAAGTATGTGGAATCTAAATTAGAAGGATATACGTTTGATGATAAGAATGAAAATAATAAGGATTTTATAAAGCTAATAAACGAAAAATTAGCTGGAAATACCATAATGAAGAAAGTTTTTAAAAAGGTAAAATTTGATGGAGCTAATAAGGAAGAAATTTTATCTTTGATAGATGAAAATAGAGAAGAATTAACACTTGAAACTTTTAGAAATAAACAAGATATGTATAGAAACTACTGTAATACTAACCAATTATTTAATGAATCTCAAAATTATTGTAGATTAGTAGGATATTGTATTGATGCACCTAAAAAAGGTAAATCTACAGGATATGCTTTTAACATGAATAGTTTTATAGGACAAGATATACCAGAGTTTGACTATATTCCATTTGCATTTGCAAATGATCGACAATCCATATTTATAAACGATAACTATGAAATAAAAAGGCTACAAGTTTCTAAAAAAATATTAGAAGATAAGATAAAATCAGCCAAATCAGATTTAGAATTAGAAAATAAAAAAATAAGTGCAAAATATTCTTTATTTAAAGCCATTATGGAGTCCTCTGATTTTATTGAATATGATGTGGAGGTTATAGTAAAAGACAGAAATAAGGATTATTTTCAAACCTTATACATAAGAAAACAAAGTATAGATATACTGAAAAAAATTAATGAAAGTAAAATTGATTATAATTCTTTATGCTTTTCCTATAAGATAAGTGAGGATTACTATATAAATGTGTATGAGAAAGTAATGGAGTCCATATTAAACAATATACTTTTAGATGAGATTATAGATTTCTTATTAAAGGACAATAGAAATAGCTATATAGTTTATCAGTTAATTAATATAAATGAGTTAATTAGGGGTGAAAATAAAATGGAAGATAATATGAGAAAAAATATTCATGCTTGTGCCAATGAAGTAATAAGGAAAATTCAAGCAAATAAGTTGGAAAGCTATAGAAATAAACTTACTAGTTCCATAATATTTAAAGATTATGACAGATTTTGTGAGATTTTATTACAATTATCAAACTATGCAGATGTTTATTTTAGCTTTGCAGACAAATTATTTATAAATTTTGAAGATAATAAAGATATAGCTTACATGTTTATAAATGCACTAAGTAAAAATAAAATCAATGATAATTCAAATGAATCAAATAAATAAGGGGGATATAAAATATGAAAAAGAATTCTTTAACATTAACAGCAGTAGCGAATATGACTTCAAATTATTCAGAGGG
>NZ_JAGHFM010000412.1 GCF_017888745.1 Terrisporobacter sp.
AAATGTTAGAAATGGTTCAAAACATATCTAACATGGTAAACATACACTACATAAGACAAAAAGAGCCAAAAGGACTAGGACATGCAGTTCATTGTGCAAAAAGTTTCATAGGAGATGAGCCTTTTGCAGTGTTACTTGGTGATGATATAGTAGATGCTGAAATTCCTTGTTTAAAACAAATGATAAATGCTTACGATGAGTACAAAACTACAATACTTGGTGTTCAAGAAGTAGCTAGGGAAAATACTAATAAATACGGTATACTTGATGTAAAACACATAGAAGATAGAGTTTACAAAGTAAAAGACATGGTGGAAAAGCCAGATGTTGACAGGGCTCCATCAAATATTGCCATACTTGGTAGATATATAATAACTCCAGAAATATTCAACATATTGGAAAATCAAGAGCCAGGAAAAGGCGGAGAAATTCAATTAACTGATGCTCTACAAACTTTAGCTAAAAAAGAAGCTATATATGCTTATAACTTCGAAGGAAGAAGATACGACGTAGGTGATAAGTTAGGTTTCTTAGAAGCTACTGTTGATTTTGCATTAAAAAGACCAGAGCTTAGAGATGACTTCATAGAGTTTTTAAAAAGCAAACATATAGCGGAAGAATCAGAAGCAATGAAAGAAGTTGCTATAACTGTTGAGTAATATAAACTTAAAGCCAAGGGAATTTCCTTTGGCTTTGTTATATAATTGATTAATTTAGGGTATAAAAATATACAAATTAAAAGGTGGTGAATATGTGTATATATTAAACTTTATTAGAGGATTTTGTATGGCATTGGCTGACAGTGTGCCAGGAGTATCTGGTGGTACAATAGCATTTATACTAGGGTTTTATGATGATTTTGTAAACTCATTAAATAACATAATATCTCAAGACAAGTCAGATAGAATTGGAGCATTAAAATTTTTATCTAAAATAGGAGTAGGATGGGTATCGGGCTTTATATTATCTGTATTATTTATAACATCTATATTTGAAAAAAATATATATGAAATAAGCTCTTTATTTTTAGGATTCATAATAGCATCTATTCCATTAATAGTTAAATCTGAAAGAAAAACATTAACAAATAACAAGAAAAATATAATTTTTTTAGTTTTAGGAATAATTATAGTGTTTGCCATTTATTACTATAATCCAATGACAGGAAGTGGAGCTAGTTTTTCTATAAAAGTGGATAATTTAAGTTTATCATTTATAGCATATATTTTTATATCAGGAATGATTGCCGTATCAGCAATGGTGCTTCCAGGAATATCTGGGTCTACCATACTTTTAATATTTGGACTTTATACACCAATACTTTATGGTATAGAACAAATACTTAAATTAAACTTTAATTATTTACCAGGAATAATAATATTTGGATGTGGGGTTTTACTTGGAATTTTAGGCACAGTGAGAATAGTAAGGTCATTACTTAGAAAGTTTAGAGGGCAGACTATATACTGTATTATAGGACTTATGATAGGTTCTATATATGCGGTTATAATGGGACCAACATCTCTTGAAATACCTAAATCTCCAATGAGTATAAGTACATTTAGCATACTATTTTTTGCTATAGGTTGC
>NZ_JAGHFM010000351.1 GCF_017888745.1 Terrisporobacter sp.
TGAAAAAGGAGTTGTATAAATACAACTCCTTTTATTTGGGCTAGCGTTATACTTATACATTGTATAAGTTCCCACTTGTGGTATATATTATACTTTATGATACTTTTAAAGTAAAGAATAAATTTAATTTAAATAATAATACATAAATGTAATAGAATACGGTATGTATAATTAAACAAGAAAGTGTATGAATATAAAAATGATATTTATAAAAAATAAGATTAAATTAAATTACTTTGGAGGTAAAAATGAATTGTAAATGGGTGTCTAGTCAAGATGAGAATATCAAATGTAAAAGGCATGCAGATTCATCTGGTTATTGCATCTTTCATAAGAAAAATAAAAGTAAAAGAGAACGGATTTTATTTAATTCATATATAAAAAAAGGGCAAATAAGTGATTTTAGTGGATTTTATTTTGAAGAAGAATTTAATATAAATAAAACTTTAAATTACGATTATAATAAATTAAAATTTTATGAAACTATATTTTGTAATGATGCAAAATTTAATAAATTTATATTTAATAATACTGTTGACTTTACAAAAACTGAATTTAAAGGGAAAGTTGATTTTACAGAAAGTACATTTTTAAAAAATTGTATTTTTAGTGAAACTAAGTTTAATGAGAAGTATATTAATGAACAAATTTTTCAAAGAACTAATGTTAATGGACAGAAATTAATAGTTGAAAAATGTATTAATTTTCCTAGACTAGATGGAATATTATTCTCACCATACACAAAATTTATATTAAAAGATATAAATTATAAAAAAGAAGGTGCAATATGTGGGAGAAATAATTATAGAATAGCAAGAGTACAAGCTAAGCAGACAGAAGATAATGAAAATATTGGATACTATTATTATAATGAAAGAAATTATGCCAGCGAATTTTTGAAGAGTAATAAATATAAAGGATATAAAGAGTATTTATCTAATGATTTTTTTGATTTTTTATCAAAATATACTATTGGATATGGTGAAAAGCCTTTAAGATTACTCTTTATAAGTTTTTTTATAATAAGTTTTTTTGCACTTATATATATGTTTATAGGATTAAATACAATAGATTATGGTTTAATAAAATTAAATTTGGTTAGTAATACATATTCTTTTTATGAATTTTTAAAAATGTATTTAGAAGCTTGGTATTTTTCTATGATAACTTTTAGCACTGTTGGATATGGAGATATCATTGCATTTGGATTAATCGGAAAAATAATAGCTTGTATAGAAGTTTTTCTTGGAATAACATTACATGCCACATGGACATCAATACTATTAAGTAGACTCGTTAAATAAGTTAGCAAATAATTCAAGGTTATAACTTATATAACTGGGGAAAAATAACTTAGACTAAAGTTACCAAGAAGGTGAGAATTTTGAAAAAAGGAGCACAAATATTACTAATCTTTACAATCATTATAACTATTGTAACTCCTAATTTAAGTTATGCAGATAATGTTAGTGTGGATAAGTTTTCTAAATCATCAATATTAATAGACCAAGATACAAATAGAGTATTGTATGAAAAAAATCCAGACGAGAAAAGACCATTAGCAAGTTTAAGTAAGATGATGACTTTTTTACTTGCAATAGAAGCTATTGAGAATAAAGAAGTCAGTAAGGATGACATAATTGTTGTAGATCAAGATATAGCAAAAGTTAGAGGATCATCTTATAAATTGAAAGTAGGAGAAAAAGTACCTTTAATTGAGCTTATGAGAGGATTAATGATAGTATCTGGTAATGATGCTGCAGTAGGAATCGCAAAGCATATAAGTAAAAGTGAAAATAAGTTTGTTGAAAGAATGAATAAAAGAGCTAAAGAAATAGGAATGACTAATACTAATTTTGTCAATTGTAATGGACTTCCTATTTACAGTCTAGCAGATCCTAAAAAACCTCCTAAAGAAAATATATCTACAGCAAGAGATATTGCTAAGCTTGGAAAATACATGTTAGATAATTATGAAAAAGAAGTAACATCTATAACTGACATGCAAACTTATAATTATGTTGAAAGAGGATTTTGTAAAAATAATACAAATGCATTATTGTCTATTATACCAGAAGTAGATGGTATAAAAACTGGATATACAGGCAATGCAGGATATTGTTTAGCTTTTTCTATGAAACTAAATCAAGATAGCAATAATATAGAAAACAGATTGATAGGTGTATCACTAGGAGCGAATCATAAAAACAAAAGGGTACAAGCTTGTCTTTCAATGCTTGACTATGGTAGGAAAAATTTTACTACTTTAAAAGTCATGAGTAAAGAAGAGTTAATTGGTAAAAAATATTTAATGGGGTTAGATGAATTGGAAATTACTTTAGAAAGTGAAGATGACTTGTTAATATTGAAAAAAAATGACGAAAATATAAATACACAACTTACATTAAAAGAAATAGAATTACCTATTAAGAAAGGTGAGGTAGTAGGAGTAATAAAATACTATAATGATGATGGAGAAATATTAGGAAGTAATAATATTATAAGTAAGAATGATTTATGTGATGTTTCATTAAAAACAAGAATAAAAATGATTTTTGCCGACTAATATAAAAAAATTAGTTAATAATTAAAATGTAAGGCCAGATTAAATTTTGTTGAAATTTATTTTTCACTATGTTATACTATCAGAGGTGAAAAAATAAAATACAAATATCACACACGACAATGGGATCCTTAAAAGGTGCCAATTATGGTTTTTTAGGGAGTTGATCATGTCGGAGGTACAAAACCAAGGAGGTAAAGCAATGTCAGTAATATCAATGAAACAATTATTAGAAGCTGGTGTTCA
>NZ_JAGHFM010000352.1 GCF_017888745.1 Terrisporobacter sp.
CCATAATAGATTTCATGTCATTTTCAGATATAGATTTTATATGTATTTCTCCATCTTCTAAGTTTAATAATTTTTCCTGAAAATCATCGTCTATTAAAATTGCCATTTGAATTTGATTAGTTATTAAAAAAATTTTATAATCTTCTTCTTTAATATTTACAATATCTACATCTTCAATTTCATCCATACTTTGTATCATTTCCCTGGAAACGTATGTATTGTCTTTGTCTACTACACCAATTCTAAAATTATATTCTGTAGAAAACTCGAAACTAAAAAATATTATTATAAAAATTGGAACTATAATTCCCATTATGATGTATTCATTTTTTTTCATTAATATTTTAAGAGTATCTATGATAAATTTAATCAACTCTTACACCTACTTTTTCTTTTGACGTTACATAACATATTATCAATAATAAAATTGATATTCCCATAAAAAAACATATTGAAATAATAGGATAATTTGTGTTAAGTCCATTACTTAAACTTAGTAATGAAATATTGATCCAGTAGGTAGGAGATAGTTTAGAAAGAAAACTTGTAACATTTGATGATTCTAATAAATATATAGGTGCATAGGCCCCTCCTAAGAATCCCATTACTACAATTAAAATATTACTCATTATAATAGCTGTTTTATAATTAGAGAATATATTGAATATAGATATTCCTAATATAGAACTAAAGATAATGAATGATATTAAAACGATAAACACAGTCAGTAAATCTTTACCCCAGTTAGCATGTAAAAATTTTATACTTATAAAATAAATAATTAAAATTTGCAATATGCCTATTACTAAACCTAATATTAATTTTGAAATCAATTTATTCATATCATTACTTTTCAAGTTTTTAAAATTTGATATTCTATAAGAATTTTTGTCTTGATATATGGATAAATACGTAATTATTGATATGTATAGTATTATCAAAGTAAGCTGTGTAAAAGTATAATAAGTAAATGAGTTTACTTCTTCTTGTTGGATATTATCTGATATTAAAAATATTGATATTTGATTATTTATTATTTTTTCTAATTCATTAGGATTATTTCTTCCTATACCTTCTAATAAAGCATATTTTTTGTGACATTGCTCAAAGATGTTTCTAAATATTTTACTTTCACTACTTTCTTTATTTTCATTTCTAAAATATTTATAACTATCTCCATTTAATTCAATGAAACTTATAGCTTTATTATTATTTACTTTCTTAATAGCTACTTCAATTTTATCAGCTTGAATAAAGTTGACATTTGTTTGTTTCTCAAATTCTACCATAAAATTATAAAAAAACTTAAGTTCTTTATCACCAGAATTACTTATTCTATAATATATAATCTTGTCTCTAAATATATTATTATCCATACTCATATGTCCATCTAGAGTTGTTCCCATAATCATTATAATAATTAAAGGAAATATAAACATGGTCACAACATATATCTTATTTTCAAAAAATTGTTTGATTTCTTTTTTTATTAAATAAAATAAAGTCAAATTTATCACCCATCCTTAAATTTAATTTTCTTCGAGTCTATTAACAAATATATTAATTAATTATTTATTTATTAATCATTACTTATATAAATATTTATGTTTTGTAAATATTCCATATTCCAAAGTTAAATATAAGGAGTAATTTATACATAAAAAAGAGCTATTCTAAAATTTAATAATTTCAAAATAACTCTTTTTATAAAACTTTATATTATTTATGAATTTAAACTCTAAGCAATATCTTCTTTTGATTTTTTATTAGAGTTTTTACTCTTAACAAAATTTCCTATTACTGCTGCTATTAATGCAGGTACTACCCAGTTAAATCCTAAATCTGTAAGTGGTAAAGAATTTATAACTGGTATTTTAATATTGAAGCTTGCAGCTACATTTAATATACTTACAAATAATGCTGTATAAGTCCCAAACTTGAATACATTATCATTATTAATTTTATTACCCACTAGTGTAAATAATATAAGCACTATTGTTGGTGGATATATAAGTGTTAATATTGGTGCTGAGAATTGTATTATCGTATTTACACCAAAATTAGATACTACTAAACTAAATGCACAAACAATTATTACTACAGTTTCATATTTTATTTTGTCATTTGTTAATTTTGAGAAGTATTGTCCAGTCGCTGATGTTAAGCCTATTGCTGTAGTTAAGCATGCAAGCGTAACTATTAACGCTAATATAATTTTACCTGGATATCCTAATAACATCTCAGTTATAGAAACTATTAATACTGCCTGTGAAATGTTTGAATCAAACATAGTAGATACAGTTGCACCTAAGAACGTTAACCCTCCGTAAACTATGAATAATCCTGTCGCAGCTATTAAGCCAGCTCTGCATGTTAATTTAATTTTTTCATTTTGATTAGTATACCCTTTGTCAGATAAACTTGATATTAATATAGCTGATAAAGATACAGCTCCTAATGCATCAAGAGTTTGGTATCCTTGGTATATACCTTCTGAGAATACTCCACTTATTCTTGATGGTTCTATTGTTCCTAATGGATTTAATACACCTATTACAATTAATGCTATTAATGCTATTAATAATGCTGGTGTTA
>NZ_JAGHFM010000353.1 GCF_017888745.1 Terrisporobacter sp.
TTCTAAGTCCATTTTTGCAGCTAAATTGTTGTTCTCTTTCGTAATCAAAACTCTTTATTGTCATGCAATCACAATATGTCCGATTATCATTTAAACTACATTTAGATAAGCAAAATTTGCTAAAACACTTGCTTTGAAGTAATATATTCCAATTGTCATCATAGATAGTTATGGGTATATTTAAAGGATCTATAAATTCTTTCTTTATAGTTTCTATAATTGAAGGTATTGGATCATTTCTTTCTAAATTGTCTTTTGATTGAATAAGTATATTATTAAAGTTAGAAATCTGGTTTGAAATTAAAAGTTCCTTAATTGGAATCTCACCTTTGTTTATGGTTTCATGAGTTGACCCTGCTGGTATATATAAATATTCTCCTTCTTTTACATTTCTTTTTTCATCATTTATATAATAAACACCTTCTCCTTGCATTAAGTAAAGTAACTGTTCTTCGCTATAATGTGTATTCTTATACTGATGTTTTCCAGGAAGAATTACTGATATTCTTATATCCATAATTTGATTTTTATCATTTTCATCATGAATTCTTCTCCACTCCACATATCCCCAGTCTGTGTTTTGGATTTTCATAGAATTGTCCTCCCTTTTATCAAATTTTTACTTACAATATAATCTTACCTTATCTTTTATAAATTGATAATATATACTCTTAAAATAAAAAAGCTACTTAGAACCCCCTTATCTAAGTAACCTTTTAATAAAAATATTAACTTTAAATAAATCCTAAATCCGAACAAAACAATCCCACCAAAAAGGTTTTCCCGATCAAATTCAAACCTTTCTTAACTGATTAAAATAAAAGTACTTTCATACCCCTAAAATAAGAATTCCCTTTTCTTATTACAATTAATATTATAACTGATTTTCATAATAAAATCTAATATTTTTTTACTTATGCTTTACATTTTTGACAAATTTTATGATTTTTTTAATCTTCTCTTGCTCATTTTCTTTCCATATCATATCTGCATCTATATATAAATCTTTATCTATAATTTCTAAACAGTTTATTCTTTAATTATTTATCACCATTGATATAGCTGCTATAAATACACATCCCTTATTCAACTCTATAGACAACATAACTGTTTCATAATCTACCTTTAAAATATAAAAACTGTTTTATCATGAATTTATGGTAAAAAAATAAAGGCCTTTAGCCTTTATTTTTTATATATTTAAAAATTAACTATTTTGTTTTACTTTCTACTATATCTTTAATTTGAGATTTACATCTACCACAACCTTTAGTTGCATTAGTTGCTTCAGCAACTTTTTCTACAGTATCTGCTCCCTTTTTTATTGCATCTTCTATTTGTTCAAAAGATATCCCTCTACATCTACATACATTTTTATTGAATATATCCATTTTAGACCTCCTACTATGTTCATCTTGATGTTATTTTAATTTCTAATAAATATATTCCCAAAAAATATATGATATAAACATATTTATAATTATTTTGTATGTGATAGTTTTTTATTGAAAACCATTTATTTTATTTAGAATATAATTTTAACTATAGTAATAAGTTAGTTAATGCTTTTGTATATGTTTTAACTCTTTTATATCTTGTATTTTTATTTTTGTAGAGAAAAAGCATTTTGAAGATTATAATATATTTAGTGATAAATTAATATATTTATATAATAAAGGGGAAAAATATGAGTAAATCAAAAGTATATTTTACAAATCTAAGAGCAGATTCAAATAAAAATCTATTAGAAAAACTTCATAATCTAGTTATGAAAGCTGGAATAGAAAACATAGATTTTCATAACAAATTCGCAGCTATAAAAATTCACTTTGGGGAACCTGGAAACTTAGCCTACTTAAGACCTAACTATTCTAAAGTAATTGTTGATTTAGTAAAATCAAAAGGAGGAAAAGTTTTTTTAACTGATTGTAATACACTTTATGTTGGTGGAAGAAAAAATGCATTAGAGCATATGGATTCAGCTTATGTTAATGGATATAATCCTTTTGCAACAGGATGTCATATAATTATAGCTGATGGCTTAAAAGGTACTGATGAAGTTTTAGTTCCAGTAAAAAATGGAGAGTATGTAAAGGAAGCAAAAATAGGTCAAGCTATAATGGATGCTGATATTTTTATTAGTATGAATCACTTTAAAGGTCATGAATCTACTGGTTTTGGTGGAGCTTTAAAAAACATAGGAATGGGATGTGGTTCTAGAGCTGGAAAAATGGAAATGCATAGCAGTGGCAAACCTTATGTTAAACAAAGTAAGTGTGTTGGTTGTAAGTCATGTTCCAAGAACTGTGCTCATGAAGCTATAACATTTGATGAAAATAAAAAAGCTTCTATAAATCATGATAATTGTGTAGGATGTGGAAGATGTATAGGTTCATGTAATTTCGATGCTATTAAATCACCTACAGATGAATCAAACGATATTTTAAATAAAAAAATAGCAGAATATTCAAAAGCAGTACTTGATGGAAGACCACATTTCCATATAAGTTTTGTTATAGATATATCACCAAACTGTGATTGTCATAGAGAAAATGATTTACCTATTATTCCTGATGTTGGTATATTTGCATCTTTTGATCCAGTAGCTTTGGATGTAGCTTGTGCACATGCATGTAATAAACAACCTGTTATTCCAGGAAGTTATTTAGAAGGAAAAGGACATCATACTCACGATCATTTCATAAACACACATCCAGAAACAAATTGGGAAGTATGTATAGATCATGCAGTGAAACTTGGCATCGGAAATAAAGAATATGAATTATTTGAAGTATAGACTAATATAATACATTATAAAATTAACTTAATAAAACAAAGTAAAAGGAGTAAAATTTTCATTACTCCTTTTATGAGTGTGTGAAAAAAACTCTGTAAATTACAAAATCCAACAGCTTTCTATGATAGTATTAAATTATTATAGGAGGCTGTTTTATTATGGGGAAAAGAAAAGAAAAATTTAGTGAGGGAAAGAAAA
>NZ_JAGHFM010000354.1 GCF_017888745.1 Terrisporobacter sp.
AATGCTACTTTACTCATTTTTAATTTTTTTGTTCCCTTTAACAATCGCCTATATATTACAAAATACCCAAATAAAAATAAAGCTATTCCAATGACTAGCCCAATAATCCCTAATAAAAAATACTGCTGTGCTAGTCCTATAACTGATGAAATTCTCATTATTTTTCCCCTTTCTATTTATCCCATATTTAACAAATTTTTAAAATATAAATTTAGTATACAATACACCACAAGATATTCCAATCATGTAATATATCTACTCATTAATAAAAATACAAATAAACTTTTTGAAATACAAATGAATTTACTATATAATGGAAAAAATATACTGTTTAAACTAACATAAAAAGTATATAAATTATAGTAAGAAGTCATTATTTTAAAATATAAAATAATAGATAGGGAGGTACAGTATGGAAGAATCAAGACTTATTGAAATGATAAAAAGAAATCCTACTATTATAGAAACAATAGATAATCCAACCGACGAGATGAAATTATTAGCCATTGTCAAAAATGGCCTTTTATTAAGAGATATAAAAAATCCAACTAGAGAAATGGAAGAGTTAGCTATAGAGAACAATCCTAGAGCTATTCAATATATAGATGAGCCAAGTGAAGAAATGATGATAAAGGCGGTAAATGAAGGATGGAGTATTTTAGACTATATAAAAAATCCAACTGACAAAGTTATTGAATTAGCTATAAATCAATCAGGATGGGCTATTCAATATGTTAAAGAGCCAAGTGAAGAATTACAAGTATTAGCGATAAGGAAAAATTATGATTCAATAAAATATATAAAAGAGCCTAGTGAAAGAGTTCAAGAAGAAGCTGTAAAGATAAAACATGATGCATTAAGATATATAAAATCACCTAGTTTTAGTGCACAGGTTTTAGCAGTTGAAAATAACGAATCAGCTATTAGCTTTATAAGTGATTTAGATAAAGATAAAATATTAGAATTTTTAAAGTCGAATATTTTAGTAAGTAAATATATAACAAATAAAATATCTAAAGAAGAACTAGAAGAAGTTTTAACACAAGCATTAAAAGAAACATTATCTAGTGAAGATGTTGAAGAAAAATACGTAAGAGATTTCTTAAATTGTTCTGTCATAGACAGAAATAGCAGTACAATATCAATGGATAAAATTTTATTCATTCATAAATACGGAAGTAAAAAAGCTAAAAAAATAGCTGTAGATGAAAAACTAAAGATGATGTAGGAGAGAGACAAAATGAATTTTATAGATACATTAAAAAGTGTTGAGTTAGTATTATCTACTGAAGAAGTACCTTTAGTAGTTGGTGAAAGTGGAATCGGAAAAACGGCTTTAGCTAAAAAACTTGCAAAAGACAATGACTGGAGCTTAATTGTTATAGATGGAAATCTTCTTAAAGAAGGTGAAATAGGAGGTCTTCCAACAGTAGAATCTTATATAAGTATAGATTCTAATGGAAACAAAATTGAAAAGAAGACTACAATATATGCAGTTCATAATAAATTAAGAGAAATTGATGAAGAGATTTCTAAAAATAAGTCAGTTTTATTATTTATAGATGAAATAAACCGTTGTGAACATACAGTACAACAAGAGCTTATGAACTTAATATTAAATAGAGAAATAAACGGATATAAATTACATGAAAATGTAAAAATCTTAGCTGCCATGAACCCATCAAGCAAGTATGGTTCAGACTTTGACTATCAAGTTGTGGATATGGATGCAGCTCAAGAAAATAGATTTGTATGGTTAAACATGGAGCCGGATTATACAGTTTGGCTAAAATGGGCAATAGATGCAGGAATTGAGCAAAAAGTTATAGAGTTTATATCTACATTCCCAGAATATTTAAATAAAGTAAATGAAGATGATGTAAGAGCAACTCCAAGAAGTTTTGAGAGAGTTTCTAAAAGTTATAAAATATATAAAGAAAACAAAGATTCAATACCTAAAGCAATATTCTTAAATGTTATAAAAGGTAATGTAGGGAGAGTTATAGCAGAAGAGTTTGTAAGTTTTATAGAGTCAGATTCTAGTCCTTTAATATCTTTTGAAGATATATTCTCAGGGGATAGCATTGATGAGTCTGTTATAGAAAGAATAAAAAATGAAAGTCATACAAGACTTTATATAAGTGCTATGAATATTTTAAGAGCTTTAGAATTAAATATTAAAGATGAAGATGAAGCAAAATATTATATAGCTAGACTTGTTGAATTTTTAAAATTATATCCTATAGATCTAATGGTAGGAATTATGAAAGATATAAAAAATAGTTATACTGAAGTATATAAAAGAGCCATAGAAAATGAAGAGTTTGTGGAAGCATATTTTGAATCTTATAGTTCAATAAGGGGATAATATATGGAAAATAATTTTCAAAAACAAGCAAAAGATCTTTATAATAAAGCAATTGATATTGTTAATAGAGAAGTAGATGCAAAATCAAATTTTGATGGTGAATCATTTGAGATAGATATACCACAAGATTATAAAAATGAGTTTTTTAGCCTTGTAGATAAAGTTGTCTTAAGTCTTATGGAAGAAAAAGATAATTTTTATGGATACTTTTTATTTCAAATGGGAAGAGAAATTAAATTTGATATAAGTAGTCCTACTGCTGTTAATTTCAAAGGAGCTAAATATGTTATATATTTTAATCCAATAATTTTCTTACAACTTAATATGAAGCAAATGGAATGTACGATTAAGCATGAAGTGCTTCATGTATTATCTATGCATTTAATTAGAGCTAAAGAATTAAGAGAAAAATATAGTACACTTGCTATTAATATGGCTATGGATTTAGTAGTGAATCAACATTTAGATTATCTTCCACCATATGCTGTAACTTTAAACTGGATTAATTCAAAATATCCATCTTTAAAATTAGAGCCATATAAAACCTTTGAATACTATGTGGATAAAATTCAAATTGAATTAGATTTACAAGAAACAGATGAAGAAGGGGAAGAAAATGATAAAATTGAAAATGAAAATGTAGAGACTGAATTTAGACCAGAAAACACTCATGATATTTGGGATGATTCTGATGAAATAGATGAAAAGACTCTTAAATAATTTACAGAGAAGTTTGCTGGTAACTCTCAAAAAGGTGAAATTCCAGTTTATTTAAATAATTTAATAGCATCACTTAAAAATAGTAAAGGTGAGCTACCTTGGAATTTATACCTTAAAAAATTAATGGGAACTGTAGAAAGTAATAAGAAAAAAACTATAACAAGAAGAAATAGAAGACAACCTCATAGATTAGATTTAAGAGGTGAGCTTAGAGGACATAAAGCTGAAATAGCAGTGGCAATTGATATAAGTGGAAGTATCAGCAATGAAGAGTACAAGCAAGCCATTAAAGAAGTTCTAAGTATAGTAAAAAGTCATAATCAAGAGATTACAATTATAGAATGTGATAAAGAAATTAGACGTGCATATAAAGTTAAATCTGTAAAAGATGTAAAGGATAGATTTGCCACTGGTGGTGGAACTGAATTTACACCAGTCTTTGAATATGCTAATAATAAAAAGATTAATTTATTAATTTACTTCACTGATGGCAAAGGAGAAACTAGATTAAAAATAAAACCTAAAGGATATAAAGTATTGTGGGTTATCTCTGGAAGAGGAGATAAGCTTTCACTAATAGAGCCTTATGGAGTAGTTAAAAAGTTAAGTAAGGTTGAAATAAAAGATGATCTGATAGATATGAGCGATGTTAGAAGTGATGGATATTCAATGAATAACCAAGCTCCTATTTTGTAAAATATTAATAAAGTAATATCAATAATTAAAGATATAAATTTATACAATCAAGATAAAAACTTATTAAAGAATATTGATAAAAATCAATATTCTTTTTTTATTTAAAATATAAAAATATGACAATTTTTATCACGTTTTTTAATTACATAAGTATATTATATTAAGGATTTAAATTAAAATATAAATTCTTAGAAACTTAGAAAGTGGTGAAAATTATGTGTAGAAGAAGAAATAATAATGATGAATTTAGATTTATTGCTAGAGGATCTGAATGTAGACGCAATGAATGCAGATGTGAAGAATGTTGTAGAAGACGTGATTGCGATTGTAGAAGAGACGAGGATGATTTCTCTGGAGGAAACTTTTTCTCTGGTGAAGAAAGAGAAAGAGAGAGACAAAGAGAAATAGAAAGACAAAGAGAAAGACAAAGAGAAATAGAAAGAGATAGAGACAGAGCAAGACAAAGAGAAGAAGAAAGACAAAGAGAAGAAGAAAGACAAAGAGAAAGACAAATACAAATGGAAATAGAAATAGACATGGAAATAGAAATAGAAAGAGAACTAGAAAGACAAAGAGATAGAGAAAGAGACAGAGATACAGATCGCTGTGAAGGATCACGTAGATGTGTAATTAGAAATAATCGTTGTAGATAGAAGAGATAG
>NZ_JAGHFM010000055.1 GCF_017888745.1 Terrisporobacter sp.
GACTTTTTAGTTCTAAAACATAGCGAATAAATAAGTACAACTGAAAAACAAACTACAGGTATTATAAATGATGATCTAACAGCTGCTTCTGCTCCTGTGAACATAGGAGTTATACTAGACAATGACCCACTGTCTATAAAACTACCCATTAGAGGTGTTATAACAGCTCCACCAAGTATAGCCATTATAAGTCCTGCAGCTCCAACTTTTACTTCTTCTCCTAGATCTTTAAGAGCTATACCATAGATTGTTGGGAACATTAATGACATACAACCTGATATGGCAACTAAGCACCATACTGATTGATTTGTAGGTAAGTATATTGTCCCTAAGCTAGTTGCTATGCCACCAACTGCAAATACTGACATCATTATAGCTGGATCAATATATTTCATTAAAGCTGTACATATCCAACGACATATTATAAATGAAACTATAGCTATAAGATAGTATTGAGCTGAATCAGCTTCATTTAATCCAAGAGTAGTCATCACATATTGTATTGTCCAAGTCCATACTGATATTTGAACACCCACATAGAAGAATTGAGCTATTACCCCAAATATATATCTAGGTATTTTTATAAGTTTTTTTATTGAATCAACTATATTAAGATCTCCTGATGTATCTTTTTCAGAACCTTTATCTCTTTTAAAAAAGAACCAAATAATCATAGCTATAACAACTAACCCCACATAAGGTACGCATACCCATAATAATTCATTACTACGTATTTGACTTAAAGCATCTGGACTCATCGCCACACGTTCTTCATATGTAGCGGGATTTAAGTTACTTAATATAAGATATTTAGCTAGTATAATACCACTTAAAGAGCCTATTGGGTTAAATGCTTGGGCTAAGTTAAGTCTTCTTACACTAGTTTCTTCATCCCCTAATGCAATAACATATGGATTACATGTTGTTTCTAATATAGAAAGGCCTCCTGCTAATATAAACACTGATACTAAAAATAAATTAAAGTTTTGTAAAATAGCAGCTGGAATATATCCCATTGCCCCCACTATATATAAACCTAAACCTACTAATACACCAGTTCTATAAGAATACTTCTTTATAAGCATTGCTGCTGGTAATGCTAATACAGCATATGATCCGTAAAATGCCACTTGAGTCATAGAGGCATCTGCTGCTTCTAGCATAAATATTCTTCCGAATGCCGGAACAAGGTTATCTGTCATATTATTTAAAAGTCCCCAAAGAACGAAACATGATATAAGCATTATAAAATGCATTCTATATTTTTTAGGTACAATAGATAACTTTTCTTTTGCACTAACATTTTCATTCGATAAATTTTGCATAATACTCCCCCTATAATTTAAATTAGAAAACTATTTTTCTTTTCTATATCTTTTAAATCCTGGATGTTTTCCTGTTACCCCATAACTTTCTCTCATACCTATTAGTCTATCTATGTTATCTCTTGATATTTCTTTTTCTCCACCTAATAAATGAGCCGTTAAGCTTATCTTAGCGTATAACTCTAAAGTTTCCATTCTATAATAAGCTGTTATTAAATCAGCTCCTACTGTTAATGCTCCATGATTTGCTAATAATAATACATCATGTTCTTGTAAATATGGTGCAATAGCATTAGGAACTTCGTATGTAGACGGTGTTCCATATGGTGTTACAGGTATAGAACCAACTGCTACAATAGTTTCTATCATTGTATATCTATCTAAATCTAAGTTAGCTACTGCATATCCTGTAGCTGTTGGTGGATGAGCATGTACAACTGCTCCCACATCCTCTCTTTCTTGATAACATCTTAAATGCATTTTTATTTCTGAAGAAGATCTCGCTCCCTCTGGTCCGTCTATAATTTCCCCCTTAGCATCTATGTGAACTAATTTTTCTGGTGTTATAAAACTTTTACTTATACCTGTAGGTGTAGCTAAAAAAGTACCATCTTCTAACTTAACTGATACATTCCCATCATTAGCTGCCACCCATCCTAGTTGCCACATTTTATGACATACATCACATATTTGTTCTCTTATATCCATGTATTGTAATTCTTTAGTGCATTCCATTCTTATTTACCTCCATAACTATAATTACTAATCAACTACTACGCCTTTCTGTAATATAACGTTTGCATACAATGCTTTTTCCCCTGTTGCCACTATTGCATATGCCTTTTTAGCTTTATCATAAAAAGCAAAACGCTCTATATTGCTAATAGCTTCTTTCCCTCTATTATCATATTTACTTATAATCTCCTCATATGTATCCCATATAGGTGTTTCTACATTATCTCCTGGAACAACTTCCATTAAATTAACTGGTTTTTCTACATAAGTATCTAGAGGAAATACTGATAATATTGCATCTAATAATTCAGGCATGCCATGTCCATCACAACGAATAACTTTGCAATCTTTCCCCATACTTTCAGCTGGAAAGTTTCCATCAGATAAAACTATTTGATCGCTATGCCCCATTTCACATAGTATCTTTAATAATTCAGGTGATAAAATTTTAGGTATTCCTTTTAACATTCTACCAACTCCTCAACTTTTATTATTTTTTTAAATTTATAAAAAGCTTCCTCCCATAATTTCGTATCTTTTGGCAAATATCTATATATTTCTTGTGAATCCTTAATAATCTTACGAGCTTCTTTTAAATTCTTTATTTCCCCTGTTGCCATTAGTTGAATTGCTATATTACCTAATACAGTAGCTTCAACAGGCCCTGCTGATACATGCATCCTACATGCATTAGCAGTCATTTGACTTAACATCTTACTTTGTATTCCTCCACCAAGCATATATATAGTAGAGTACACTTTTCCCGTACAATGTTCTATTTCCTCCAGTGCAACTCTATACTTAAGTGCTAAACTCTCATTTATACATCTAACTATTTCAGCTTCATTTCTAGGTACTGGCTGATTAGTTTTTATACAGTATTCTCTAATTCTTTCAGGTATATTTCCTGATGGTGTAAATACTGGATCATCTGGATCTATAAATGATCTAAACGGCTCTGCATTTTGTGCCATTTCCTCTAACTCCCCAAAGCTATAAACTTTTCCTTCTCTTTCCCACTGTCTTTTACTTTCTTGTATTAACCATAAACCAATTATATTTTTTAAGAATGATGCTTTTTCTTCATATCCACTCTCATTTGTAATGTTATAACTATTTGATTTTTCATTAATAATAGGATCATTAAGCTCTGTTCCTAATAAAGACCATGTACCACAACTTAAGAATATAAAATCTTCTTCCTGAGTAGGAACAGAAACTAATGCACTTTGTGTATCATGCCCTGATACTGCTATAACATCAAACATATCTATTTTTAATTCTTCGCTTATATCTTCAGATAATTTTCCAATTATAGTTCCACTTGGTACGATTTCTGTGAATAAATTTTCAGGTAAACCAAGTGATTTAATCACTTTATCAGACCAGTTTCTATTTTTAGCATCAAAAAGTTGCGTTGTTGATGCTATAGAATTCTCAGTAACTTTTTTCCCAGTTAACATATAGTTAAATAGGTCTGGCATTAGTAGCATCACATCTGCCCTTTCAAGCAGATGTAATCTATTTTCTTTTAGTGATAGTAATTGGAAGGCTGTATTTATTTCCATAAATTGATTACCTGTTATCTCATAGAATTCATCTTTAGATATTTTTTCAAAGCTTTTTTCTATCATTCCAGCTGTTCTTCCATCTCTATAGTGGATAGGATTTTCTAGTAACTGTCCATATTCATCTAAAAGAGCAAAGTCAACTCCCCATGTATCTATACCTATACTATCTATCTTTCCGTATCGTTTTGATTTTACCAAGCTTTGCTTAATTTCAAAGAATAATCTTAATACATCCCAGTACATTGTCCCCCCAACAATCACTGGATCATTAGAAAACCTATGTATTTCTTCAATGTATATTTTATTTCCATCAAAAGTACCTAACATAGCCCTTCCACTAGATGCCCCAAAGTCAAAAGCTAATAATTTTTTATCTAAATTTTTATTTTCCATACTATCACCTTCTATTACTTATACATTGGTCCATAAACTTGGCAAGCTCTATAATCTTGACCTTCTTTATCCATTCCAAATGCATTCCATGCAGCTGGTCTAAATATATCTTCTTCTGGTACATTGTGCATGCTTACTGGTATTCTTAAAATAGAGCATAAAGTTATTATATCTGCACCTATATGTCCGTAGCTTATAGCTCCATGGTTAGCTCCCCAGTTATTCATTACATCATAAGCAGATTTAAAAGCACCTTTTCCTGTTAATCTTGGTGCAAACCAAGTACAAGGCCAAGTATAGTCAGTTCTCTTCCATAATTTATCTGATACTTCACTTGGAAGGTTTACAGTATATCCCTCTACTAATTGAAGTACTGGTCCTATTCCTTTTACAAGGTTTAGTCTCATCATTGTTACTGGCATTTCTGCTTCTGTTAGGAATCTTGAAGAGTATCCTCCTCCTCTGAAATATCCATTATCAGCTGCATTCCATGTAGTTGCTGCAAGTATTGCCTCTTGATCTTCTTCATTTACTTCAAACCAAGGTTTCATTACTCCATTTCCGTTTTCATCTTTTGCTTGACCACTAGCATCTAAACAAGATGCTCCTGAGTTTATTAAGTGTATAAATCCATCAGATTCCTTTGCTACACCTTCTAGCTCATATCCAGTAGCTTTTTTAACTGCTTCTGGAGACCAGTATGTACGAACATCTGAGAATATTTGAGCTGTATTAGTTAATAATTTTCCAAATAACATACTTATTCCATTAAGAACATCATTTTCAGTAGCTAGAACATAAGGCTCTCTAGCTCCATCCCAGTCAAATGAAGTATTAAGCAATGCTTCTGGGAAGTCACAGTTTGGATAGAAATCTGTCCATTGTCTTTGTCCTTGGAATCCTGCAGCTATTGCATTATGCCCTAACTTTTCTTCTTCACATCCTTCTGGTAATTTTTCATTTCCGTTCATTAAGTCTTTTATTATACACATCATCTTAACAACAAATTCCCAATCAGCATCTTTTTGTTCTCTTGATTTTTGAACATAATCTGGATTTTTATCAAAACCTTCTTTGCATTTTTCTTTAGTCCAGGCTAATGCTCTTTCAAATTCATCTTTATCATATATTTCTTCAGTCATTCTTCTTATTATTTCTGTTTCATCAACTGATTCAACTCTCATTCCTAAATATTCTTCTATGAATGCGGGGTCTATTATAGATCCTCCTATTCCCATACATATAGAACCTATTTGTAAGTAAGATTTTCCTCTCATAGTTGCTGCTGCAACGGCTGCTCTACCAAATCTTAATATTTTCTCTTTTACATCCTCTGGTATTTCTGTTGCATCTGCATCTTGAACATCATGTCCATATATTCCAAATGCAGGAAGTCCTTTTTGTGCATGAGTAGCAAGTACTGATGCTAAATAAACAGCTCCTGGTCTTTCAGTTCCATTAAATCCCCAGACACCTTTTATAGTCATTGGATCCATATCCATTGTTTCTGCTCCATAGCACCAACAAGGTGTAACTGTAAGTGTTATATCAACGCCCTCTCTTCTAAATTTATCTGCACAAGCAGCTGATTCAGGGACTCTACCTATTGTAGTATCTGCTATAACAACCTTTACTGGATCCCCATTTGAATATTTTAAGTTATTTCTTAATAATTCTGCTGCAGATTTAGCCATATTCATAGTTTGTTCTTCTAATGAACCTCTTACATCTAATACTCCTTTTCTTCCATCAATTGTAGGTCTTATACCTATTACTGGATATTCCCCAACTAATCTACTTTTTGCCATAATATTTGCCCCTCCAAATTATAATAATTTTCTTATTTTGCACTTGTTAATTATTTATTTATATTTAAATTGTAAACGTATTCATAACTTAAATCTTGTGTTATAATAGTCAAAAAATATAAATATTTTCACTTTTTATTTATAAAAAGGGGGTATAATAATATGAAATTTTTTGACTATAAGGAAGAAAAACAACATGGAAGATTTGACTTTCCAATAGAGTTTTACCATGTTGATCAAAGTCATCCTAGATATGATATGACTTATCATTGGCACACTGAATGGGAAATAATTAGAATTTTAAAGGGAGAATTTTTAATAACAATTAATGATGAAAAGGTTTTAGCCCAAAAAGGGGATATTATTTTTATTCAAGATGGAGCTTTACACGGTGGTACTCCAAATGAATGCATTTATGAATGCATAGTTTTTGATATAAAGTTACTTTTAAAACAAAATCATATTTGCACAAAACTCATTCAAGATATCATTCACCATAATAAGTTGATAAACATAAAGATTCCTTCAAACCTTATGCCTTTAAACTTAAACTGCGAATTTTTATTTGATTCATTAAGTTCTAAATATGATGGATATGAATTTATTACTCAAGGATCTCTATATAACATAATAGGTATAATTTTAAAAAATAAACTTTATACAATTAATGATCGAGTTTCAAGTAAAACAGAAGAAAAAATGCTTCAATTCAAAAAAGTTATATCAATGATAGAAGAAAATTATTCAAATACTATCACTTTGGATGATTTATCTAAAGTTGCTGGTATGACACCTAAATATTTCTGTAAGTTCTTCCAAAGTATGAGTAATAAAACACCTATAGAATATTTAAATCTATATCGTATTGAAAGTGCTTGTGAACAACTTCTAAGTACAGATTTACCTGTTACTGATATCGCTATAAATTGCGGATTTAATGATGTAAGTTATTTTATTAAAACATTTAAAAAATACAAAGGTCTTACACCAAAACAATATATAAAAAGTAGGGTTTTAAATAAGTAAATTTAAAAAGGTACTTACTTTAAAAAAGTAAGTACCTTTTAATTATAAAAAATTTATTTTGTATTTATTCTAATTTTTAAATAAGTTCATAAGCTAGTTATATTAAAGATTCATATAATTTAGCTATATCATCCACAGAAGTTTCTTTTGGATTACCTGGTCTACATGCATCAGCATACGCAGATTCTGCTAAAAATCGAATATCTTCTGTTTTAACTATATCTTTTAAATCTGATGGTATACCTACATCCGAAGAAAGTTTTTTAACTGCATCAACTGCTGCTTTTCTATATTCTTCAACAGTCATATTTTCAGTTCCTTTAACCCCCATAGCTGCTGCTATATGCTTATATTTTTCTCCTGTTGCATCTGCATTATACTCCATAACAGTTGGAAGTATTATTGCATTTGCTATACCATGAGGAGTATCATATAATGCTCCTAAAGGATGTGCCATAGAATGTACTATTCCAAGGCCTACATTTGAGAATCCCATACCTGCTATATATTGTCCTAAAGCCATTCCTTCTCTACCTTCTGCAGTATTTTCTACTGCTCCTCTTAAGTTATTTGATATTATTTCTATAGCTTTTAAATGAAACATATCTGACATTTTCCAAGCTCCAGCAGTGATATACCCTTCTATTGCATGTGTCAGAGCATCCATACCTGTAGCTGCTGTAAGTCCTTTTGGCATACTTGACATCATATCTGGATCAACTATTGCTACAACTGGTATATCATTTGTATCTACACACACAAATTTTCTATTTTTTTCGACATCAGTTATTACATAGTTTATAGTAACTTCTGCTGCTGTTCCTGCTGTAGTTGGAACTGCTATTATTGGTACACATTTATTTTTAGTAGAAGCAACTCCTTCTAAACTTCTTACATCTTCAAATTCTGGATTATTTATTATTATCCCTACTGCTTTTGCTGTATCCATAGATGAACCACCACCTATAGCAATTATGTAATCTGCTCCTGATGATTTATATGCTTCTACTCCTGTTTGAACATTTTCTATTGTAGGATTTGGTTTTATGTTTGAATATACTTCATAATCTAATCCAGCTTCATCTAATATTGATGTAACCTTAGTTGTAACACCAAACTTTATTAAGTCCGGATCTGAACATAAGAAAGCTTTCTTTAAATTTTTACCTTTCACTTCTGTAACTATTTCTTTTATTGCTCCTGATCCGTGATAAGAAACTTCATTTAATACTATTCTATTCGCCATTATTATTATCCCCCTATTCTTATATGTAATTGTTATTTTTTTATCATTTTATAACTTAATTGTACTTTCATATAATGATTATTTCTATTAATATAATGGCATTTAATATGATTATTTTCACTTTTTACAAAAAAATAAACAGCATATCATAAGACATACCGTTTATATTTTTACATAATAAAAAAGATTACGTGGCTACGTGCTACTCTCCCAGGGGGCTTCCCCCCAAGTACCATCGCCGCTCAAGAGCTTAACTTCTGTGTTCGGAATGGGAACAGGTGTATCCTCTTTGCTATAATAACC
>NZ_JAGHFM010000413.1 GCF_017888745.1 Terrisporobacter sp.
AACTTCATTATTAAACTTACTATTTTCATCATAACTTCAGAACCAGCTTGAACAAAGTTTGCTATAGGTCTTGCTTTTTCTCCTGCCATCGCTGTAGCTACACCAAATAGCATAGACATTATTATTAGTTGTAACATATTACTCTTAGATAATAAATCCTTGAAGTCTGTAACTGTTACTGTATTTACTAATTGTTGAGCTAAACTTACTTTTTCTTGTCCTTCTGATGAAGCAGAAGCTATTATATCTCTAAACATTTCTGGATTTAATCCTTTAGTTGGGTTGAATAATAATACACCTATCATACCTACTATAGCTGCTATAACAGAAGTAATTGTAAATACTATAACTATATTTTTAATTATTTTACCAAGTCTTTTCATTTCACCCATATTAGATATAGCTGATGTAACACTGAAAAATACTAGTGGTACTAATATCATAAATAAGAAGTTTAGGAATAAATCCCCAACTGGCTGGAATATAGCCGCTTTTGGGCCCATATAAGCCCCAACTATACCTCCTAGTAATATAGATCCTAGAAGTATAATAGTTGATTTGTAATTTTCAAATAATGATTTCATTATTTTGTTCTCTCCTTTATACTATTTATAATTTCTCTAAGCAATCATTTGCTATTTCTTTATCGTCAAAGTGATGTCTAACTTTTCCTAATATTTGATAGTTTTCATGGCCTTTTCCTGCTATTATTACTACATCTTTTTCTTTGGCCATTTTTATAGCTGATTCAATAGCTTCTTTTCTATCAATTATAACTTTATAATTTTCTTTTTCTTTATTTAATCCTGCTAATATATCATCTATTATTAATTTTGGATCTTCTGTTCTTGGATTATCAGAAGTTACCATGCATATATCTGATAATTTTTGAGCTATTGCTCCCATTAAAGGTCTCTTTGTAGTATCTCTATCTCCACCGCATCCAAATACTGTTATTATTCTACCTTTAGCAAATTCTTTAGCAGTGTTTAATATATTTTCAAGAGCATCTGGAGTATGCGCATAATCAACTATTACACTTATACCTTTATCATTTGGTACTGTTTCGAATCTTCCTGCTACACCATTAGTATTTTTTAATGAAGTAAGCACAACATCCTTATCTATATTTAACATATAACAAGCAGCTATTACAGCTAATGTGTTGTATACTGTAAATTTGCCAGGCACTGGAACAAACACATCTTCTTCATAAGAAGGTGTCACTAGTTTATATGATACTCCCTTATCACTTATTTGTATATCTTTTGCCATAAAATCAGCTTCATTATCGATTCCATAAGTATATGCTGGTGTTTCTAATGATTTTATATTGTCATATATTTTTTTACCACCTTCATCATCTACATTGATTATATTAGCTACAGAAGTTTTGTAGAATAACTTTTCTTTAGCCTGTCTGTAGTCTTCTAAATCTTTATGGAAATCTAAATGATCTGGTGTTAAGTTTGTAAATATACCTATTTTAAAGTCTGTAGCATCAACTCTATTTAGCACTAATGAGTGAGATGATACTTCCATAGCACAATAGTCACAATTATTATTTAACATTTTATTAAAATATTTTTGTAAATCAACACTTTCTGGAGTAGTTGAACTAGATTCTATTTCATTTTCTCCATCAAATATTTTGATAGTTCCAACTAATCCTACTTTATTATTGTTAGCTTGCAGTATTTCACTTAAAAAAGTTGTTATACTAGTTTTTCCGTTAGTTCCTGTTACACCAACAACTCCAAATTTTTGTGATGGATGATTACAGAAGTTATCTGCAACAACCGCCATTGCAGCTCTTGTATCTTCAACTTTTACAAAAGTATATCCTTCTATTTCCACATCATCTTGAACTAAAAATGCTTTAGCTCCTTTTTCTATAGCACTTTCTATATACTTATGACCATCAGAGTTAAATCCTTTTACACATATAAACAATGTATTTTCATTAACCTTTCTTGAATCATATTCTATATTTTCTATATCTATATTCATATCACCGTATACACTAACTACTTTTAATCCGTTTATAATCTCATTTAGTTTCAATTTAATAGTCCTCCTAGTTTTATATCTTTATATTTTAATTTAACCGATAAAGGCTAAAACTTATTCTCATTCTTTCTACTACTATTATATTAGTATTTTTATCTGATAACATAACTAAAAATGCTTGCTACATTGCAAAAAATGCTCTATTATAAAAATAATAC
>NZ_JAGHFM010000056.1 GCF_017888745.1 Terrisporobacter sp.
TCAGCAAGGATGATATTATTTCAAAATTATGGGGATATGATTCAGAAGTTGAACATAATAATATCGAAGTTTATGTATCCTTTTTAAGAAAAAAATTAGCTTATATTAATTCTTCTGTAAAAATTACAACTTTAAGAAGAGTGGGATACAAACTGGAGGAATAATATGTTTAAAAAACTTAGAACAAGGTTTATCCTCATTAATATGACCCTACTTAGCATAGTTTTTATAACTATCTTTGGTACTATTTATTTTATTACTAATAACAGTATTAATAGAGATATAGAAATGACTATTGATAGCTTAATGAATAATAGAGGTCCAAAACAAAAACCTAACTTAGGAAATATTGTTGTAGAAGTGGATGAAAAAGGAAATATAATAAATTATCTTGCCCATTTAAATAGTGAAGTTTCTACTGATGAGTTACAAAACTATGTAAATACAGCTCTAAAAAGTAATAGTGATTCAAGTAAGATAAAAATCAATGATGAAAGCTTTATGTATACTAAAAAATCTTTCGATAATTATTACAAAATAGTATTCTTAAATATCACATATGAGGAAAACTTAAAACTAAGGCTATTGCAAATTTTCACTATAACAGGTGGCTTAAGTCTAGTTATTTTACTTTTTATTAGTATTTATTTAACTGATAAAAGTATACAACCTATAAAAGATACTTTTGAAAAGCAAAAACAATTTATAGCAGATGCTTCTCATGAATTAAAAACACCTTTAACAATAATAAAAACTAATACTTCTTTAATACTAAGTAATCCAGAAGATACTATTAAAAATCAATCTAAATGGATTAAATATATTGAATCTCAATCGGATAGAATGTCCAATCTTGTAAATGAGATGCTATCATTGGCTAAACTAGATATAGAAGAAAATAAATTAATTCTTTCTTCTATCGATATAAGTAAGATAATTGAAAATATGTTGATAAGCTTTGATGCTATAATATTTGAAAATAATATTTCATTAGAAGAAAATATTACAAAAAATATTTTTATCAACGGGAATGAAGAAAGTATTAGGAAATTATTTAGTATTCTTATGGATAATGCTATAAAATATACTAATTTAAAAGGAAAAATATCAGTTGATTTATACCTAGATAGAGCTAAGGCTATTCTTGAAATAAAAAATACTGGTGAAGGTATTGATCGTGAACATTTAGACAAAATATTTGAACGATTTTATAGAATTGATAATTCAAGAGCTAGAGATACTGGCGGATATGGTCTTGGTCTTTCCATAGCAAAATCAATAGTTGATCAACACAAGGGAAAAATTTATGCTAAAAGTAAATTAAATAATTATACTACTTTTATAGTAGAGGTTCCTTACTTATCACAATAAAGATATAAAAAAATACTTCAAACTATAAAAAATAATGGATGAACTTATATAAAGCTCATCCATTTAATTTTTAATTTTTTAATTTGAATATTAAATTAATTTTATAAACTTTCTACACTACTATTGTTTGTACCTTGATTACTACTTGATGGTTGATTTGGTGGAGTCATTCTATTATCTCTTCCTCCACCACCGCCTCCAGGTTGATTTCTATTATCACCACTGGAAGCCCCTTCTTGAGTTACATTAGTCACTGTTTCTGAAATTTCATAACTACCTACTTCACTTCCTTTTGTATAAGTTCCACCTGAATATAATCCATCAGTGACATCACCTGTAGATGAACCTCCAACATATATCTTATATGTTTCATTTGATTTAATATTTGGAGTACAAACAATTACAGATGAATAATTTTTGCTTGGTGCAAAAGTAATAACATCATCACCATCTTCTGATTCAACTCTTATTAAAGTATTAGCTTCTTGTGAAGTTAAACTTATATTTATAGAATTTAATTTAGAAGATGAGCTTGGGGTTTGAACCATCCCTAGACTTCCTGCTGCGATTAAAGTTCCTCCTGTAATATTAAACTCTCCATCATAATCTAAAGATCCATTTCCTCCATTAGTTGGACCATTTACTATAACAGTACCTTCAGTCATAGTTAAATCACCATTTGCATCTAATCCATCTCCATTAGAATCTATTACTAAATATCCGCCATTGATAGTTGCTGATCCAGTTGTAGTAGACTCCATACCATTTTGTCCTGGTCTTCCACTTATAGACGATCCACCTGCTCCACCTGCCGCATTTAATCCATCATCACTAGCTACCACATGTATATTTCCATTGTTTATACTAATTTCTGTACTTTCTATTCCTTCATAAGATTTTTCTATATTTAAAGTTGATCCGTTTATTTCTAATTCAGAATCGGAATGTATTCCATCGTCTCCCGATGATATGTTTATAGTTCCATCATTTATAATTAGTTTATCATTAGAGTGAATAGCATCATCAGAAGAATCTATATTAATTTTACCATCATCAATTTGTATCACAGAGCTTGCTTTAATTGCTTTTGCACTTACTGTATCTTCAGTTGATTGAGTAGATTCATTTTGATTTCTAGGCTCTCCTGGTCTTCCTCCACCCCATTGGCCCCAACCATCATTACTACTACTATTTGTACTTCCACCTCCGGAAGTAATATCAATATTTCCACCTGCTACTAATAAATTAGTTTCAGCTTGTACACCATCTTGTTCTGATGTTATTTTTATTGTCCCTCCTTCTAGTGATACAAATCCTTTTGTTTCATCTTCATCGTTATAGGCTTGTATTCCATCTCCTCCAGCATCAACTGTTATGTTTCCACCCCTAATTACTACAGAGTCTTTTCCTTTAATAGCATCAGACACAGATTTGACAGTTATATTTCCATTTTCTATAATTAAATCATCTTTACTAACTATCCCCTTATCATAGTTTCCATCAACTTCTAATGATCCATTTCCTATAAAAGCAATATCTTCTTTACTAAATATCGCTGCATCTAGTTGTGTTTCATTTTCACCTTGCTCAGCATAAGTATTTCCATCTGAAATTTTATTTTCACTTCCATCAGCTAAAGCAAAGACTACTTTTTCAGAGCTTACAACATTTATTGCTGAACTATTTGAACAAGTTATATCCACCCCATCCAAAAGGATATAAGTCTTTTCTTCTTTATCTGTATTTACAACTATTTGTCCATCACTTAATTTTCCACTCAAACTATAAGTTCCTGCTGTATTTATAGTTATTGTATTTCCATCAATCTTTACTCCATCTCCATCTACTGTAGTTTTATTGTCAGAAAGTTTGATATAGGTCTCTATATCTCCTATTGTTTCAACTTTTTCATCAGACTTACTTAATACCGTATTTGGAGTTGTCTTACTTTTAACATCTGAGCTTCCTGTTGTTGATGTATTAGTTTTATTTGAACAGCCACTTAGACTTATACATAAAGAAAGCGCTGTTATCATTGTTATAAGTTTCTTATTCACTATGTACCTCCTCAAAATATTTATTTTTCCTATGTAAAAATAATATCAATACATGCTTAAATGAAACTTAAATAAATTTTAGCACATGACATTAACTTTAAATATTTTCATGTCAATATTTTCAAATATTATTACACTTACAAATAATAAATTATACATTATAACAGATATATCTGTAAGTTTAGAACTTTTTCTTTTATCTCCACTTTCTTTAACAAAAGGGGCTGTCACATGACAATTCAAAATTGTTAATGCGACAGCCTCTTAATCTATATTATTCAATTTATCTAAATATCTTTTGAGTTAATATTAATTTTTGTATCTTCATCAATTATATTTCTCATATATTTTAAAGTATCATCATATTCAAAATAATTTTTCCCATACTGTAAATTAAATTCATAATCAAAATCTTGAGGATTATTACCTTGATTATGCTGAACTATAGTTTCTAATTTATCCATTGCCTTAACAAGCTTAGCTTCTTTTGTAGAACAACTATTATATTCACACCACAAATCATATATATTTTTACTTATGTTTTCTGGTAGTGTTGTTAACATTCTCTTCATTGCTTTTTCTTCAATATCTAATTTTGTATTAGCGTCAGTTTGCAATACTGCTGATATATCTCCATCATAAAGTTCTCCCAAGTCGTGTACTAAACTCATTTTAATTGCTTTATTAATATCAATATCTTCAAACTCATCTTCTAAGAGCATTAACAACATTGCCAGTCTCCAAGAATGTTCTGCTGTACTTTCTCTACGACCAGTCTTTGTCCAAGCTGTTCTAGTTACAGATTTTAAGCCTTCTATTTCTTTAATAAATTCTATTACCCCATCAATTTTTTTCATATGCTATTCTCCTATAAAAGTATATAGTTATAATTTATCATAATGCTACTTATAATGCACATGACATATGTCACCAATAATAAATTGTTATTATAAACATTATCTGGATCTAGAACCAGAATAGAAAAATAAAGAAATAATATTTGATATTGGCATTGCAAAAAATATACTTAAACTGGGCTCAATATCCATAATACTAAACTTACTAACTAATAGAGGTAAAATTATAGATAATGGTATAAATAAAAATATCTGCCTTATAAACTCTAGCTTACTAGCTCTTTCTTCTTGACCTGATACTTGCATAAAGGCAACCATAGTATATATAACTCCCATAAAAGGAAACCCTATAAGAAGAATTTGCATTATAGATACAGAGGTATCTATAATACTTCTATCTAATGTAAATATTTGAACTATTTCTTTAGAGTATATAAATACCAGTGTTATTGTAATTAAAGAATATAATAAACTATATTTTAAAGTTTTTGATTTTATTATATTTTTCTTTTCCTCATTATGACTACCTTGATAATATGCTATAACTGACTGAACGCCTTCTGTAAGTCCTATTAAAGGAAGTAACATCATCATATATAAAGAGTTACAAATAGCCCATGCCCCTATATATGATACATCTCCATAGTTCACTAAAACCTTATTAACTGTAAACCCATTTAAACTGTTTAAGGCTTGCATTAAGAATTGAACAAATCCTATCTTGATTAATAATAGTAATATTGATTTGATTTCTTTGCTACATAAGTTTGTTTTTTTCATCCATAAACCTTTTTTTACTAAAAACAAAATAGCAAATAATACATATGATATTTCACTAATCAGTGTGGCTAAACCTATTCCTATAATCCCCATTTCAAATACAAATGTGAATAAAATATTAAATATTATATTTATAATTGTTGAAGAAGTAACAATTATGATTTCTATTTTGGGATGTCCAAAGGATCTTATATTATTTACTAACGTATATCCAACTGAACTGAACACATTAAATACCACTGCAATATTTAAAAATTGTTTTGCTAAAACTTTTACTTGACCAGTTGCTCCAATTATATCTAGTAACTTGTCTTGACCGATAAATATAGCCGCTGATATTAAAGTACTAAATATTAAGCTTGAATATAATCCTACCTTAAAAGTACTATTCACTTTTTCTTCATTACCTTCTCCTAGCCTTTTAGCTAATATTATTCCTGTAGATACACCAAATATTAGTTGAGCTGCTACAAACAATGATAATATAGGTGCCAAAATTCCCATTGCTGATAATGCATAACTGCTCATATCTCCTAAATGACCAGCAAAAGCTGTATCTATCATAGATGCTACAGATTCTAAGACTAGTGAAATAATAGCCGGTATAGAGAAGTATAATATTAATTGATTAATAGACTTATTCTCAAAAATATTACTTCTATTTTCTCTTTCGATTTCGCCACACTGGGTGGTGGCCGACGTCCGCGACTCATCGTCATCTTTTGTACTTGTTATACGTTCCTCTCTTTTTTGAATAAACTCACCATGTAGTTTATTAGTTTTTAGATTTACCTTTTCTTTTTTATTATTTTTAGTATTCCTTAATTGTAAATCCATATTTATCATCTCCTTAATTAAAGGATAAACTAATGTCTTACACATAGGTCAACAATAAAATTTAAATTATTTAACAGGTATATATAGTCCAAAATAATCTATAGGTGATTCATCTTTATATACTGTGACTAACATTTGTCCAAGTATAGGACCTGATACCTGGATATTATTTTGTTTTACAATATTTCTAACATATTTTATCCAGTCATCGTAATCATTGTCAGCAAGAGATATTACAGTGTACATATATTTTTCCTCTGAGATAAATTCAATACTTTTACTTTCAATGTTATTTTTTATTTTCTCAATATTTTCAGTTATAGTAATCCCCCACTTAATTTTATCTTCAGCTTCATCATCAAAAAGTACTCCCTCATCTATTAAAAAAGAAAAATTTATATAATCAAATATATATTGATCTATATTTTGAATTTTTTCTACTATCTCAATAAAATCATTAAAATTATTCTCTTTTGTAATTTCCAAGAAAAAATAACTTTCTTTTTCATCTTTTATAAGTTCAACTTTATTTGAATCATAAATACACTCTTCCAAGGATATTTTCATCGATTCTAATCTCTTTTGAATTTTTTTTATTTTATCCATTTCTTTCTTAATATAAATTTCTTTTTCTTTAACTAGATTTAAAATTTGTTCTGGTGAACAATCCTTAATTACCCTATCTATATCATTTAAAGATAAATTTAAGCTTTTATAAAAAATTATGTCCGTTAAGCAATTTAAATCTTCAATTTTATAATACCTGTATCCATTATTTTTATCTTTTTTAGGACTTAGTAGTCCTATCTTATCGTAATGTACTAATGTATCTCTAGTAACATTAAATAGTTTACATACTTCTCCTATTAAATATTTATCCTTCACATATATCCCATCCCTTTACTTTATTTATGATAAAACTATTGCTATTACCTATTATGATAAGTAAACAAAATTTATAATTCAATTATTAATATAAATTTATAGTAATATATATTACTCTTTATAGCAAAAAAATAAACTACCTGACCATTAAATCAAGTAGTTTATTTTACATATCATATTTAATTTACTTTTAATCTAAATAATAAATTAATAAAAGATTACACCCATTATCATTTAATAATAAAATATCTTACTTTCCCCAGAGGACTTCCTTTCGTTTTTTTATTTTTATTTTTATTTTTATTTTTATTTTGTCCACCTTACCTCTACGTCTCGTAAAAGAATTCCCTCTTCTTAATCACTACACAAGGGCTTTAATCATGTGGCCAAGGACTTAGTCCGTTAATCAAGTAACAAAGTTGAAAATTACATGTTATCTAAATAACAGATAATATATAATTTTCTTACAATAAAAAAGAATAGCTAATATAACTTCTAGCTATTCTTATACAAATATTAAAATAATATATTTTTTTCTTTTAATTCTTTTTTGATTTCTTCTAGAGTTTCATCATCTGGAACTTCAATGGTATGAATATGATACTGTTGAGATAAACTAGACAGTTGTTTA
The DNA here is from genome assembly GCF_017888745.1 of Terrisporobacter sp. Classification (GTDB taxonomy): domain Bacteria; phylum Bacillota; class Clostridia; order Peptostreptococcales; family Peptostreptococcaceae; genus Terrisporobacter. The sequence goes on from NZ_JAGHFM010000056.1 coordinate 7,419, forward strand.
AATCCATCTCTATTTGTTTTATCCATAAAGTTTTTAATATCTCTATTTGATGATACATTTAAGTCTGCTTTTATTGTTCCATAAGTTGGATGGTCCACAATTACATCTTTTATTTTCCCACCTAAATCTACTATTATTTGTAATTCTTCTAAAAGTTCTTCTGTCGTCTCATGATTTTTGCTTTTTATCTCAAATTCTCTTTTTTCAAAACTATATATTATATATCCAGTAGATGTAGCTAATATATCAATTCCAGAAGCTCTTAATAATGCAATATCTTTTACAACTATTTGTCTACTTACATTAAGTTCTTTTGCTAAGGCCTCACCCTTTACTGGCTTATTAGATGTTTTTAAAATATGTAATAATTTCTCTCTTCTTTCATTGCTATTCATAATACACCTTCTTTACAAGTAATTATTATCTCATCTTTTTATTATTCTATATATAAATTATTCATAAATCAATACGTTATTTTTTACTTACTTCTCAATAATTTACTAAAGTTTTTAACTTAATTAAGTTTTTAACTAAGTAGTTTTTTAGTTGTGCACCAATTATCATGGTGATATAATGAATTTACAAGTGTATATACACTTGTAAATTCATTAGTTGGAAAAGGGTGTAATTTATGAGGAAAAATTTATTTGATGATATATTAAAATTAAAAAAAGAAAAAAATGCTATTATCTTAGCTCACTTATATCAGCCTGCTGAAATTCAAGCAATAGCAGATTATATCGGTGACTCTTATTATTTAAGTAAAATAGCTCGTGATTGTGAAGAAGAGTTAATCATATTCTGCGGAGTAAAATTTATGGGGGAAAGTGCTAAAATTTTATCACCTGAAAAAACAGTAATCTTACCTTCTGCTAGTGCTGGGTGTCCAATGGCTGATATGGCAACAGCTTCTGATTTAGAAGAAATGATAAAAGAATATCCAGATGCTTTTAAAGTATGTTATATAAATTCATCTTACGAAGTTAAGGCTCTTTGTGATGTTTCAGTTACATCATCTAGTGCATTAGCTATTTTAAAAAATGTACCTAATAAACAAATATTATTTTTACCAGATAGAAACTTAGGTAGCTATATAGCTGAGTTCTTCCCTGATAAAGAATTTATTTTCTGGCAAGGTTTCTGCCCTACTCACGAAAGAATAACAACTGAGGATGTACTTAAAGCTAAAGAAAAACATCCTACTGTAAAAGTTTTAACTCATCCTGAATGCAACAAAGAAGTAAGAGATTTAAGTGATTACATAGGAAGTACAAGTGGAATTATTGACTACGCTACTAAATGTGAAGATGATGAATTTATAATCTGTACAGAGGAAGGAATTTTGTATGAATTAGAAAAAAGAAATCCTAATAAAAAATTCTACTTCCCAGAAAAAATACTTTGTCCTAATATGAAAAAAACTTCTTTAGAAAATGTCTATGATGCTTTATGTGGAAAAATTGATGAGGTTATTCTAGATGATGAAATATCAAAAAAAGCTTTAACCTCTCTAGAAAATATGCACAAATTAGGGGAGATGGTTCTTTGTGAAAAATAATTATGTTGATGTTTTAATTGTTGGATCTGGAGTTGCAGGATTATATTGTGCTTTAAATCTTCGTAATGACTTGGACATTATGGTAATCTCAAAAGACAAATTAGATTGTACAAATACATATTTAGCACAAGGTGGTATTTCTGTTGCTAGAAATAAAGATGATGTTCCTTTTTTCCTAGAAGATACATTAAAAGCTGGTCAATATAAAAATGACTTGCAAGCAGTAAAAGTATTAACTAGAGAATCTATTGAAAATGTTGATTATTTAGTTAGCTTAGGCCTTGATGTTGATAAAGATGAAGATGGAAATTGGGATTATACAAAAGAAGGAGCTCATTGTGTAAATAGAATAGTTCATACTCAAGATAATACTGGTGAAAATGTAGCTAAGACACTTATAAAAAATGCTTTATCTCGAAATAACATTAGAATATCTGAAGATACCTTTCTTGTTGATATAATAGAAAAAAATAATAAATGTATAGGTGGAATTTTATTAAAAAATAATGAACAAATTAATGTTTTCGCTAAATGTGTAATTCTCGCATGTGGTGGTATTGGTGGTTTATATAAAAACTCTACTAGCCAAAGAATTTTAAGAGGTGATGGTCTTGCTGTAGCCCTTAGACATGATGTAGAACTTAAAGATATAAACTATATTCAAATTCACCCAACAGCTTTTTATGATGAATCTGATGACGAAAGAAGATTTTTAATTTCTGAATCTGTAAGGGGTGAAGGCGGAAAACTTTATAATATTAA
>NZ_JAGHFM010000057.1 GCF_017888745.1 Terrisporobacter sp.
ATGCTCCATCTCCTTCATTTAATATATATGGAAGATTTAATTCTTCTAAAGCTTCTCTTAATCCATTTTCAGCAGCTTCCCAATCTTGGTCAGTTCCTATTGAATTTTCTGGTCTAGTAGATAACTCTAAGTGATACTCAAATCCAAAAGTCTTGTAAACTCTATCTATTAAATCTACAACACCTTTTATTTGATCTTTTATTTGTTCTGGTAACATGAATATATGAGCATCATCTTGAGTAAAAGCTCTAACTCTCATTAATCCATGTAGTGCACCTGATAATTCATGTCTATGAACCCTTCCTAACTCTGCAACCTTCATTGGGAACTCTTTATATGAATGTGGCTTAGAGTTATAGTATATTAATGATCCTGGACAGTTCATTGGTTTTATAGCAAACTGTTGATCATCTATATTTACAGTATACATATTTTCTTTATAGTTAAACCAGTGTCCTGAAGTTTCCCATAATTTTTGGTTTAATATTATTGGAGTTTCAATTTCTTGGTATCCATCTTCTCTGTGTATTTCTCTCCAGAATTTTAATAAAGAATTTTTTAATTCCATACCTTTTGGTAAGAATAGAGGGAACCCTGGACCTTCTTCTGGTATAAAGAATAAATCTAATTCTTTACCTAATTTTCTATGGTCTCTCTTTTTAGCTTCTTCTAATAAGTGTAAATATTGTTCTAAATCTTTATTCTTTTCAAAAGTTATCCCATAAACTCTTTGAAGCATTTTATTTTTTTCATCCCCACGCCAATAAGCACCTGCAACACTAAGTAGTTTAACAGCTTTTACTTTTTTAGTTGATGGTAAATGTGGTCCTCTACATAAATCAGTGAAATCCCCTTGTTTGTAGAATGATATAATTTCACCTTCTGGTAAATCTTCTATTAATTCTTGTTTATATATTTCACCATTTTCTTTTGCCCATGATAAAGCTTCTTCTCTTGGTAATTCATATCTTTCAACTTTTAAATCTTCTTTAGCTATTTTTTTCATTTCAGCTTCTATTTTTTCTAAATCTTCCATAGTTAGTCTATGATCTAAATCTATGTCGTAATAGAATCCATTTTCTATACTTGGCCCTATTGCAAACTTAGCATCAGGGTATAATCTTTTTATAGCTTGTGCTAACATATGTGCAGATGTATGTCTAAATACATCCTTACCTTCTGCATCATCAAACTTGAATAAGTTTAATGAACAATCTTCCTTAACTACATAATCAAGTCCTACTACTTCATCATTTACCGATGCAGCAACCACTGCTCTTGCTAAACCTTCGCTTATTGATTTTGCAATCTCTAAGACAGAAAGTTCATTTTCAAATTCTCTTATTGATCCGTCTTTTAATGTAACTTTAATCATTGTTTTGCCTCCTATAAAATTATATATTATACAATAAAAAAACTCGTCCCAAAAAAATTGGGACGAGTAATATCTCGTGGTTCCACCCAAGTTGATATATATAAAAAATATATCCTCTTGATGACTATAAGGTAGTCAACCGAATACTTTCACATATAGAAATATGCTAATAAATTCTGCTCCAAGCTAGTTTTCAAATAGGATTATTTTCGACGAGCTCACAGCCAAGGCCCATTCTTCTCTTTAAAATAATTAATCTATTTTACTTTGTCTCTTCATTGCACTATTTTTAATTAATCTTAATTATATCAGATAGATTATCATAATTCAACTATATTATTTTATATTCCAATCTTAGTTGTATTATATTAATTACTATATATTAGTGTTACCTTTCCTTCAAATAATAAACTAACCATTTCTACTATTTCTCTAGATTTTTTATTATTGGACATATCTAGTATTTCAATTTTTTTAGGACAAAGTGTAATTATTGCACTTATTAAAAGATCTTCATTATTTAAATCCTCTTGCATAGCAATATTAATCAAATCTTGATTATTTAAATTTTCAATTTGATTACCATGTTCATCACTTAAAATAAAATTACTATCTTTTGTGATAGTTATTCTTAATAAATTCATTTTTTCTTCTTGTATTTCAATGAAATATTTTAAAGAATCTAAAAATTCCTTTTTATCTCTTTTAATTAGATGTTCTTCCAACGCTATGTCACTTAATATAGATAAATAACTATGAAAATCTTTCATTCTAAATTTAAAGAAACCACCTAAGTTTAAATCATTGTTATCTATAATAAAATCATATACTTTACTATATATAGTTTTTTTTATAAAATCATGTTTTTTATCAAATAAACTTAATGCTTCTATGTATACACTTTCCTTCTCCCCTTCTTCTATATTATTATAGGTTTTCCATATGTAATCTTTCAAATCTCTCTGTTTAATTATATTGATTATTAAATCTGTAATACTAGAACAAAGTCTATCATAGCCTTTTACTTTAGTTATATTTATAGATATGCAATCTAAATCTTCATCATAGCTAACTATATCAAGATAACTTTTCTCTTGAAGAAATTCTCTTACAAATTCTATATGTTGGGGTAAAAAACTTATTTGCATAGTTCTATCCGTCATACTATCGCCCCTTTCAAATAATTAAGAGAAATTTATTCTTAGTTAAATCCATCTATTTTTATTATCTCATTTATAACTATTTTAATTCATATTCCATCTATAAATAACTTAAATTTTAATGTAAATATTTATATTTTAAATAAAAAATTCGCTTCGCTCATGTCGCCAACGGCTTTGCCCGTTGCTCAAAATTTATTTTTTTACAACTTCTCAAACATATTTATAATGCTTTAACCTAGTAGTTTTTCACAATTGCAAACTCAATATAATTTCCTTGCACGTAAAAAAATGCTATGAAAAATTTCATAGCATTTTTGAAAATTATCTTTCACCTTTTTTATATGCATTACCTAAAGCAGATGGAGCTTTAGAATTTTTAACAAATAATACTAGAACTATTAATGTTACTATATAAGGTATCATTGATAATAAGTTTTCATTTATTGTAAATGGCAATGTTGGACTTCCAAAGTATACAGATAATGCTGTTGAGAATCCAAATAATAAACAAGCAAGTGCTGCCCATTGAGGTCTCCATTTTCCAAATATAACAGCTGCCATAGCTATATATCCTTGACCAGATACTAATGTAGGTCTGAATGAAGAAACTAACGCTAAACTCATTGAAGCTCCTCCTAAACCTGCTAAGAATCCAGAAATTATAACACCACTATATCTTACTTTAGTAACATTTATACCTAAAGTATCTGCAGCTCCTGGGTGCTCTCCAACAGCTCTTATTCTAAGACCAAATTTAGTTTTATATAAAACATAATAAACTACTGCAATTAATATAAATGCTATATACACTGTTGCATAGTTATTAAATATTGTATCTAATGTTCCGCCAGACTCAAATATACCATTAAATAATCTTGGCATTTTATCTTCCATTGGTATTGTTGGAGTAGTTGTTGCTCCATCAAACATTATTTTAGATAAAAATAAAGCCAAACCTGGGGCTAAAAGGTTAATTGCAACCCCTGATATAGTATGGTCTGCATTGAAGTTTATTGTTGCTATTGCATGAATTAAAGCAAATAATGCACCAGCAAGACCACCAACTAAAAATGCTATCCATGGATTACCTGTTATAACTCCAGCTGCGGCTGCTGAAAAAGCACCAATAGTCATCATACCTTCTAGACCTATATTTATAATACCTGAGTTTTCAGAGAATACTCCTCCTAATGCTGTGTATATAAGGGGAGTTGAGTACATTAATGTTGTACTAATAATAAGCGCTAAATCTTGCATTATTCGTTACCCCCTTTTGCTCTTTTTGCCTTTATTTTAGTATATAAAATTCTTAATCCATTACTTAAAGCGATAAAGTAAACTATAGAACCGATAACAATGTTTATTACTTCTGAAGGAGAATTTACAGCTTGCATTTTTATACCACCGTATTTAAATGCTCCAAATAATAAACCAGAGAATATAACTCCTATAGGATTGCTATTAGCTATTAATGCTACAGCTATTCCGTCAAATCCATAACCTTCTTGCGCTGCTAATACTGTTATATTATGAGTTACACCCATAACCTGTATTGCGCCTGCTATACCAGCTAATAAACCTGCTATAGCCATTGATTTTAATATAGATTTACTAACATCTATACCAGCATATTCAGCTGCATCTCTGTTATGACCAACTGCTCTAAGTTCGAAACCTAAAGTAGTTTTAGTTAATATAAACCAAATTACAAATACTAATACTAAAGATATAACTATACCCCAGTTAACGCTAGTAGCTGGTCCAACTAAATCTTTCATCCAATTTATACTTATACTCGCTGTTTCTTTTATATCTACTGATGCTTCACTATTTGGTATAGATAGGAAACTATTCGAAACCATAAAGTTACTTAAATAGAATGCTATCCAGTTTAACATTATTGAAGCTATAACTTCATTTATTCCAAACTTAGCTTTTAGGAAACCAGATATTGCACCCCAAAGTCCACCAGCAAATCCTGCTACTATCATTGTCACAGGTATATGAATTATAGCTGGTAAATCTAAACTATAACCTAATATAGTTGCGACTAATGCACCTATTATAAACTGCCCTTCTGCACCTATATTAAATAAACCTGTTTTAAAAGCAAATGCTATAGATAAACCAGTAAGAATATATGGTGTTGCCTTTATAATAGTCCAAGCTATATATTTAGGTTTTCCTATAATACCTTCTATCATCGCCCCATAAACTAATATTGGATCATTTCCTGATATAACAAGAACTATTGCCCCAACAAGTAAACCAAGAGCTATTGATAATAATGAAAACTTAACTGCATCATTAAAAAAAGAAACTTTCTTTTTAGCTTTTAAGCTATTTTCCATTGCAGTCACCTCCTGCCATCATCATTCCTAGTTCATTTTCATCTGTTTCTTTAGCATTTACTATACCAACTATTTTACCTTCGTATATAACCGCTATTCTATCAGATACATTCATGACTTCATCTAATTCTAAAGATACTAAAAGAACTCCATTTCCTGCATCTCTTTGTTCAACTAATGATTTATGAACGAACTCTATAGCACCTACATCAAGACCTCTTGTCGGCTGAGTCGCTATTAATAACTGTGGTTCATGACTATCTTGTCTTGAAACTTCTATATTTGTAACTTCTCTACCTATTATAATTTTTTGTTGGTTACCACCTGATAAGCCTCTTGCTTTAGCATTAAGGTCATTTGGTCTAACATCAAATCTATCAATTATTTTTTGAGCTTGTTCATTTATTGCTTGTGGGTTTAATATTCCATTTTTAGAATATTTATTCTCTTTATAGTTTTGTAAAACAACATTTTCAGCAACAGTGTAATCTAATACAAGACCTCTTTTTTGTCTATCTTCTGGAATATTTTTTATTCCTTTTTTAAATATTTGTTTTGGAGTATTATTTACAACTGTGTCTCCATTGATTTCTATAATACCTGATTCAACTTTTCTAAGTCCTGTAAGAGCTTCAACTAACTCTGACTGACCATTTCCGTCGATACCAGCAATTCCTAGTATTTCTCCAGCTTTTACTTCTAAAGATAACCCATCAACGACATTTATCTTTCTATTATCTTTAACAATTAAATTATTTATCTTTAATACTGTTTTTGTAGGCTTTGCTTCTTCCTTTTCAACCTTAAAGTTAACTTCTCTTCCGACCATCATCTCTGCTAAGTCATTTTCTGTAACATCAGATACCTTTACTGTATCTATGTACTTTCCTCTTCTAATTACAGTACAATAATCCGCTATAGCCTTTATTTCCTTAAGTTTATGAGTAATTATTATTACTGATTTACCTTCTTTTGTTAAGTTTCTTATTATATTAATAAGCTCTGTTATCTCTTGTGGAGTTAAAACAGCTGTAGGTTCATCAAGTATAAGAGTTTCAGCTCCTCTATACAATGCTTTTAATATCTCAACTCTTTGTTGCATACCTACTGTTATATCTTGTATTTTTGACATTGGGTCAACAAATAATCCATATTTCTCAGATATTTCCTTAACATCCTTAATTGCTTTTTTCATATCTAGAGCTCCTAAATTTGCAGTTGGCTCTGTTCCTAATACAATATTCTCTGCAACTGTGAAAGGTTGAACAAGCATAAAATGTTGATGAACCATACCTATTCCTTTTGATATAGCTACATTTGGATTACTTATGTCTACTAATTCTCCATTTATATAAATCTCTCCTGATGTAGGATTATAAAGTCCATATAATATATTCATAAGAGTAGACTTACCCGCTCCATTTTCTCCTAAAAGCGCATGTACTTCACCTTTATGTACAGTCAAATTTATATTATCGTTTGCTACAAAGTCGCCGAACTTTTTAGTTATATTCTTCATTTCAACAACCTTTTGACTGTAGTCTATGATATTATTATTCATAGCTATTTTTGACCTCCTTGTCTAACTATATTTATTCAAAATAAAAAATTCACTTTGCTTAAGACACTGCGTGGGCGCTCTACCTCATATGGCCAACGTCTTCGCACGTTGCTCAAGCAACAAAGTTTATAATTATATATTATCTACAAGACAGATAACATATAATTTCCTTACAATTAAAAAATGGATAATATACCTATATATTATCCACAAATGGCACAATCTATTTGTTAGGTAAATTAAATTTTTTATAGATTTAATATTTATTTTTCCGTCATAATCTTTTAGGTATTGATACAATATTAAAATAACAACTTAATTATTGTTAAAGTATTTATTATACTTAATTTAAACAAATAAATTATCATTCGATTACTAATTATATATTTTGCAAAATAGTGTAACATTTAATCATTATAATGCAATTAGTATATAATATTTATCTTAATAATTATATCATTCTACAAGATTTTTGCCAACAATAATTGCTTTAAATAATAAAAAAATAATATATGTTATTCTGCTTTTTTGACAATAAAATATTCCATTGAAATAGTTTAATATCTCAATGGAATATCATTTATATCTTTACTATAAAATAGTTAATTATTATTTATCTCCGTATGCTTTTTTATATTCTTCCTCAGTAGATGGAACTACTATTTTTCCATCAACGATTTCTTTAGATTTTTCATCAACAAAGTTTAATATTTCAGCTGGAACATTTTTCTCACTAGTTGGAGCTATACCAACACCACCAGTAGCTAAAGTATTTATCTTAACTTCACCAGATTTATAAGATCCATCAACTAAAGCTTTTACCATATCACCAACAGCTATATTAACATTTTTCATTGCTGAAGTTATTACGTTATCTGGAGCTAAATCATTTTGGTCTTTATCAACACCTATAGCATATTTTCCTGCTTCTTTAACTGCTTCTATAGCTCCTATACCTGCAGCACCAGCACATGGGAATATTACATCAACACCATTAGACATCATTGAATTAGCTATAGATTTTCCTAAAGCTGAATCAGAAAAACTGTTTGCATATTGAGCTAATACCTCAGCTTTTGGGTTAGCAGCTTTAACACCAGCTTTGAATCCATATTCGAATTTATCTAAAGTTAATGATTTCATACCACCTATGAAAGCAACTTTATTAGTTTCAGTCATTTTACCAGCTATTAAACCTACTAAATATCCTGATACATTATCTTCAAATATTAAAGAAGTTACGTTTTCTGGTTGCTTTTCGTAAGCATGGTCAACTATAGCAAATTGTTGCTCTGGATAAGCTTTTGCAGCTTTTTCTACAGCATCTGCTAGTTTATATCCTACACCTATTATTAAGTCTAATTCTTGATCAACGAATTGTTCTATATTTGGAGTGTAGTCTGCATCTTGTTTTGATTCTAAATATTTAACTTCTACTTTATCTTCGCCTAATTCTTTCTTTATAGCTTGTAATCCTTCCCAAGTAGTTTGGTTGAATGATTCATCGTTTACTCCACCAACATCTGTTATCATACCTACAGTGACTTTTTCTGTATCTGATGCAGAATCTTTAGATTCACATCCAACTAATAATCCTACTGACATTATCATAGTTAATGATAATGCAACTATTTTTTTGAATTTCATGATTTCCTCCTAAAAGTAGTATAAATTTCGTCTTTTTCAATTTATATTTTATACCATTTTATTCAATTTATCTATACTATTTTTAATTTTTTTATAATTTAAATTATTTTTTTAGTTACTTTTTTAAATATGTTACACTATTTATGTCATTAATTGTATTATAATCAATTTTTATTGGATTTAAATGCACAATATACCAATTATTACATATTTTTTTATAACATAAAAAAAGAGGTATATAACTACCCTCTTTTTTATTAATTTTATATTTATTTTTTAAAACAAAGTATTCCACTTACACCAGGCCCTGAGTGAGCACCTATGCAAGTTCCAACAATAAAATATTCTATTTTTTTAGGTTTAAATACCTCTGTAACAATTTGAGTTAATTTTTCTTTTTCTTTTAAATCATCACTGTAACCTATATATACTTCATCCTGTTCTATATCATTACCAAGTTTCTCTTTAATTAAGTCAACCATTTTGTTGATTGCATTTTTCTTTCCTCTAACCTGACCAGCTTGAGAAACTAATCCATCCTTAACTTCCAATATAGGTTTAATATTTAATATACTACCAACGGCTGCCTTTGTAGAAGATATTCTACCTCCTTTTTGAAGGTATTCTAAAGTATCTACAGTGAACATTAATATAAATTTTTCTTTCAATTTATCTAATTCTTCAAATACTTCTTCAATACTTTTTCCTTCATTAATTAATTCAGCAGCCTTAACTACAAATATACCTGCACCAAAAGTTAAATTATAAGTATCATATATATGTATGTCGCCTTCAGAATCATTTTTAGCCATTATAGCACTTTGACATGTTCCTGTTGCTGCCGAAGATCCAGATAAATATAATACTGTTTTTCCTTCATTAGTATATTTGTCAAATATCTCCTTGAATTGAGCATATGTAGCTTGAGATGTTTTAGGATGAACATTTTGTTCTCTCAATATTTTATAAAATTCTTCTGGTTTTATATCTATTCCATCCCTATACTCTTTTCCGTCTAATATAACTGTTAAAGGTACTACATCTATATCATATTGCTCTAAATAGTCTTTATTTACATCCGATAAACTATCACATATTATTTTTATGTTACTCATCCCATCAATATCCTTTCTTAATTTACTAAATCTTCACAAACTATCTCATATTTGGATAACCAATTTGTCTTAGAGCCTCATAAACTACTATAGCAACTGAATTAGATAAATTTAACGATCTAGCTTTTTCTAATTTTACCATAGGTATTCTCATACATGTTTCTTTATTTTCTGCTAAAAGACTTTCTGGTAACCCTTTTGTTTCTTTTCCGAATACTACAAAACATCCATCCTCAAATTCCATATCTGAATGAGCTTTGTCAGTCTTTGTTGTTGAGTAGAAAAATTTAGAATCAGGATATTTAGCTTGTAATTCTTCAAAACTATCATAATATTTAATATCTGAAATATCCCAGTAATCAAGACCAGATCTTTTTAAATATTTATCTTGTAACGAAAAACCTAACGGTCTTATTAAATGTAAAGTTGCTCCTGTATTAGCGCAAGTTCTTATTATATTACCTGTATTTTGAGGTATCTCAGGTTCTACTAGTACCACATTTATTGACATAATAATCCTCCGTTTATATTTCTCTAATAAATTTTGACATATTGCTTAATTTTAAGCCTTCTTATTTTAACCTAAATACATTATAACAGAAATTTATTTTAATAATAGTTGATTTTTTATACACCATTACTTTCTTTCTTGTCTGGTTCCATATATAATCACTTTATCTTGAGGAGGATAATAACTTTCTCCAATATATTCAGTCTTATTATCTAATTTACTTTTATAAACCCTATAAGTCTTTACTTTATACCCTTTTCTACCTTGTTGCTCAATAATTTCTTGTCCAAAATCATATTCTTCACTATTTTTTCTTATTACCTTATTATTAATTATATCAGTCACTTCTGTTATGACTTCAATATCCATTTTATCCTTTTCATTTCCATAAATAGTAGATACAATTTTATTATTGTCAATTTCATTATATATAAAAACAGGTGCATTAAATTTATTACTAAATTTTAAATCTATACATCCTCTAGATACTGTAGCATCTCTTCCTTTTTCAATATATTTACTTGGAATAGAATGATTTTTTACATTAATAATTTTCATACCAGAATACAAAGCAGCATTATAGATTGTACTAGAAACTTGGCACATACCTCCGCCTATTCCTTTTTCAGATTTGCCATTTATTATTACAGGAGCTTCTTTTAAATATTTGTATATATGAGCGTCCTCTATATTAGAATTAAAAGAAAATCTTTCTCCAGGACAAAGTAATATATTATTATTTGCATCTGATGCTAACTTTATATTACTACTTCTATTTTTATTGTTAGGATTAAAATATGTTTCAAACCTTCCTAAAACACTATTAATCTGGCTTAATTGACTATATAGATAATGTGGCTTTATATATGATATAGGTATAATTACATCTTTTTTATCTATATTCTCAATTTTACTTATTAGTACTTGTCTTAATTCATTTTCGTTTAATTTATATCCATACTTTTCTTTAGTAACTATAATGTTACCATTATTAACTCCTATAGTTGAATTAATAGGCTTTTTATAAATTTCTTTATTAATATATTTTATATACTCCTCTAGTTTTTTTTCATTATAAGTTATATTATAATCTAAAATAAGTTTATCTCCCATATTTAAGTTAGCTTTAACCTTTAAATTCGATATAATTCCTTCACTTCTTCCAACATCATAGGCTTCTTTTACCAATTCATCAACGTTGTAATCCACATCTATTTTTTCTTTTGAAAAAATAAATTCTTTATTATTTAATTTTAATATACAAGATTCATTATTACTTAACATTTCATTTATCTTATTTTCTGCTTCATTTTTTGTTAAGCCTGATAAATCCATGTCTCTTATATATACATTCTTGTGTATTTTACCTTTAAATTCAATAGCATTACTTAAGACTACATTGTTGAATGATATAATAATTAATGATAAAAGTATTGCAATCTTAAGCTTTCTCAAAATTATCATTCCTTTCCTTGATAATAATTACAATCATCTTTTATAGGGCATAACTTACACTCTGGTTTTCTTGCTTTACATAATCTCCTTCCATGAAAAATTAGAACATGATGGGAGTGAGACCATCTATGTTTAGGTATAGCATCCATTAATGCAAATTCCGTTTTTTCCGGAGTTTTGGTATTTACTATACCAATTCTATTTGAAACTCTAAAAACATGTGTATCTACAGCTATTGCATCCTTATTAAACGCATTACTTAAAACAACATCTGCTGTTTTTCTACCTACACCAGGCAGTTTTACAAGTTCTTCTAAAGTATCTGGGACTTCACCGTTATAGTCTCTGCATAACATTTCAGATGTAGCTTTAATTTTTTTAGCTTTACTTTTATAAAGCCCGCATGTTTTTATTTCTTCTATGATTTCATCTTCCGACAGCTGAGCAAACGCCTCGGCTGTATTATACTTTTTAAACATTTCTCTTGTAACGATATTTACCCTTACATCAGTACATTGAGCTGATAATATAGTCGCTATTAACAACTCAAATGCTGTTGTATATTCTAACTCACAACGAGCATCTGGATATAACTCTTCTAATTTATCTAAAATTTCATTTACATTTTTCATTTTATTTCCCCCTTATTTTATATTTTACTTTTATTATCTATCAATTTAATCAATATATAACAAAGTAGTATTTTCAATTTTTTGTTTTTTTGTATTAAAAAAGCAAAAACTTTATAAGTTCTTGCTTTTAATTATACCAATATATTTAATCTTCCTTTAATTCTTTTGATCGATTATAAGTATCTAACTTGTTTTTTACCATTTTTTTTATATCTTCAAACACATTATTCATTAAAATTTCTGTTGCCTCTTCAATAGAACTTATTGGATAAATATTAAAATCACCTTTTTCTATAGATTCTTCTAATTCTCTAGATAATATTAAATTATTCATATTATCTTTCGGCAAAATTACTCCATAGTTTTTATTTTCAAATCCTCTTTTTTTGCAAATGTTATAAAATCCTTCTATTTTTTCAGTTATACCTCCTACTACTTGTATGTCTCCTTTTTGATTAAGTGATCCTGTAACTGCAATATTTTGTTTAATCGGAACTCCGCTTAATGAAGAAAGTATTGCACATAATTCTGCTAAAGTTGCACTATCTCCATCTATCCCTCCATAATTTTGTTCAAAACAAATAAAAGCATTCATAGATAAAGGATATTCCTGTGCAAAGTTTTCTGTTAAATAACCTTGTAAAATCAATACACCTTTACTATGTATAGATCCACTCATTTTCACTTCTCTTTCGATATTTATAATACCTCTATTTCCCATACTAGTAGTAACACTTATTCTTGATGGACGGCCAAAACAATATTCTCCCATAGTATAAACAGAAAGGCCATTTATTACTCCTACCCTTGATCCTTCAGTATCTATCATTATTGTATTATTATCAAAAAATTCATCTAGTTTGTTTTCTATTTTATTAAGCCTATTTCTTTTTTCTAATACTGCCCTTTGAACATCCTCAGCCTGGACTAATTCTCTATTTTCAATTTTAGCAAATATATCTGCTTCTGTTACTATTTCTAATAGCTTATTAAAGTCTGTAGATAATTTTTTCTTATTTCCAACAATTCTTGTACTTTGTTTTATAATATCTTCTACAGCTTCATAAGTAAAATGGTTAAGATGATTTTTATTACATTGGAAAGCGATAAACCTAGCTATTCCATCTTCTGTATATTCATTTCTATCCATCTCATTATCAAAATCAACAAATATTTTAAAGTACTTACTAAACTCGTCATCATATTTATAAAGTACATCATAAATATAATTAATTCCTATTAAAATGATTTTCACATCAAGTGGTATATCTTCAGGCTCAATTGATACTTTTGTATCTATAGATATTTTTTGTGATTGTATAGCTTTTTTCAACAACTCCCAAGACATAGGATAAGATAAAAGTTGTTGTGCATATAATAC
>NZ_JAGHFM010000355.1 GCF_017888745.1 Terrisporobacter sp.
AAGTTAATTTTTTATCTGTTAACGCATGGAAATAAAATTAAAGAAGTTTTAGGAAAATTAAAAATTAAAGAAGAAAAACAAATGAAACTAAAGTCAAAAATTGCTATTGGATTATGTTCAGTACTAATTATAATTGGTTTAATAGGAGGAGGTTCATCTACTAAAGGTGATGAAGTTGTAATTTATTCTAATGCAGATGAAGAAGTTATTATAGCAATGACAGATGCTCTTAATGAACATGGGTACAAAGGAAAGTATATAATTCAATCCTTTGGAACATCTGAACTTGGTGGAAAGCTTTTGGCAGAAGGTAAAAATGTGGAAGCTGATTTAGTTACGATGAGTTCATATTATATAGACGAGGCTCAAAAGAAAAATAATATGTTTTCAGACTTAGAATTTGAGACAAAGCCATTACAAGAGTATGCTTCTTATCAGACACCAATTACAGCGCTACAAGGATCAATAATTGTTAATACTAAAGTACTAAAAGAAAATAACTTACAGCCACCTAAAACTTTGAAAGATCTAGCTAATCAGGAATATGAAGGATTAATATCTATACCAGATATAACTGGTTCTTCTACAGGATGGTTGTTAATACAAGGATTAATGAATGGATACTCAGAAGATGAAGCTGAAGATATAATGACTAAAATAATAAAAAATGCAGGTCCTCATCTTGAATCATCTGGATCTGCACCTATAAAGAAAGTAAGAGCAGGGGAGGTTGCTATAGCATTTGGACTTAGACACCAAGCTTTGCAAGATAAAGAAGATGGATTACCAATTGACTATATAGACACAATAGAAGGAAATTATCAACTACCAGAGTCTATAGCAATAATAGATAAAGAAGATGATAAAAAAGAAAAGTTAGCTATGGATATGGCTAAGTGTATAGTTGAAAACTCAAGAGAAGAAATACTTAATAAATATCAAACAGTTTTATATGAAGGTGAAAAAATTGATTTAACTATAGCTGCTAAGTATCCAAAAGAGTATAAAGAAAAATTGACCATGTCTTTATTAGAAAAACATAAAGATTTTTCAGAAAGTTGTAAAAAGTAATTTTTTAATATAAATAATACAAAACTAATATTTTGATTAATAAGGGAGATTGATTATGAAAAATTATAAATTATTAACACCAGGACCTTTAACTACAACAGATTCAGTTAAAAAAGAAATGTTATTTGACCATTGTACATGGGATGATGATTACAAAGTAATAACACAAAAAATAAGAAAACAACTTCTAGATTTAGGTCATGTAAGTGAAGAGAAATATACGACAGTTCTTATGCAAGGTAGTGGAACCTTTGGAGTAGAGTCAGTTATATCAAGTATTATAGGTAAAGATGATAAATGTTTATTTATAGTAAATGGAGCTTATGGTGAGAGAATGGTTACAATGGCTAAGTATCATGATATAAATTATACTGAAATTAAACAAGAATATGATGAATTACCAGACTTAAACTTAATAGAAGAAACCTTAAAATATGATAAAAAAATAACTCATGTTATGATGGTTCATTGTGAGACTACTACTGGAATATTAAATGATATAAAATCAGTTGGAGTTTTATCTAAAAAATATAATAAAACATTTATGGTAGATGCTATGAGTAGTTTTGGTGGAGTGGATATAGATATTAGTGATTGTAATATAGATTTCTTAATAAGTAGCTCTAATAAATGTATACAAGGCGTTCCAGGATTTTCATTTATAATTGCAAGTAAAGAAAAACTTATAAATAGTAAAGGGAAAGCGAGAAGTTTATCACTTGATTTATATGATCAGTGGATGGGAATGGACAAGGATGGTAAATGGAGATTTACATCACCAACTCATGTAGTATTAGCATTTTCTAAAGCTTTAGATGAATTAATTGAAGAGGGCGGAGTAAAAGCTAGATTTGAAAGATATTCAAATAATAATAAATTATTAAGAAAAAGAATGAAAGAAATAGGTATAAACTCATATTTAAAGGAAGAACTTCAATCACCAATAATAACAACATTTATATTAGAAGATAATAAATTTACTTTTAAAGAAATGTATGATTATATAAAGGAAAGAGGGTTTGCAATTTATCCAGGAAAATTAACGAAAGTTGAGACATTTAGACTAGGTAATATAGGAGAAATATACGAAGAAGATATAAATAATTTATGTGATATATTTACAGACTTTTTAAAGGAGGAAAGATAATATGAGAAATATAGAAGCAGTAATATTTGATTGGGCAGGTACAACAGTAGATTATGGGTGTTTTGCACCAGTAAGAGCATTTATAGAAGTATTTGAAGAGTATGGAATAAGCCCTACAATAGATGAAACAAGAAAACCTATGGGAATGTTAAAATGGAATCATATAAAAACTATGATGAGTATGCCAAGAATAAATGAACTTTGGATAGCTAAATATGGTAGAAATTTTACAGATGAAGACATAGATGAAATGCATGATAAGTTTACAGATAAATTAATGGGCATATTACATAACTATGGAAATCCTAAACCTTATGTAGTTGAAACTATTGAAAAGTTGAGATAAAGAAATATAAAAATAGGATCAACAACAGGATATACAGATGAGATGATGGCAATAGTAACTAAAGTTGCCAAAGAACAAGGTTACGAACCAGATTGTTGGTTTAGTCCAAATTCAACTAAAAATATAGGTAGACCTTATCCATTTATGATATTTAAAAATATGGAAGAACTTAAAGTTTCTTCAGTACAAAATGTAATCAAGGTAGGAGATACTATATCAGATATACTAGAAGGAAAAAATGCTGGAGTATTAACTGTTGGAATAATAGAAGGAAGTTCTGAAATGGCTTTAACTGAAGAAGAGTATATAACTCTATCTGATGAAGAAAGAAGAAGAGAAATAGAGAAAATAACTAAGAGATACAAAGAAGCTGGAGCTGATTTTGTAATAATGAATATGAAGGAATTAGTGAATTTAGTGGATTTTGTTAATGGATATGATAATTAATAAATTTATTAATAAATGGGGCTGTCCCAGGAGCAATTAAAAATTGCCCTGTGACAGCTCTTTATTTATATTCAAGATATTATTAATAATTCATCAAAAATTATTGACTTTTATGGATTACAAATGTAAGATTAAAAAAGAGGATTACAGTTGTAAGTTTAAATGGGAGGTTTAAAATGAAACAAA
>NZ_JAGHFM010000058.1 GCF_017888745.1 Terrisporobacter sp.
GTCTTCTAGTATTATTTCTCATAACTTCCATATAATAATCTAATTTTTCTTGACTAATTCCTTTTTCTGATTTATTAAAATTACTAATTAATTGTTCTGCAGAATTTATTACATTTAAAGGAGTTCTTAGTTCGTGAGACAAGTTTATAAAGTAATTATTTTTACTTCTCTCTGCCTCTATTAATTGATCAAATAACATACTATTTTTTTTCATTTCTCGACTTAACTCTTTAGTTCGTCTATCTACTAATTTATCTAGTCTCTTTACTCTCATAAATTCCATGTATATAATAACTATAAACATAATCATATATGCCATTATAGCCTTTTCACTTTTCCATATAGGTGTATCTATGGTAAAAGTAACCTGATTTTCTTCTCCTACACTTCCATCTTGACTTCTAGCTTTTATTTTAAATGTATATTTCCCCGGATTTAATTCATTAAAAATTACCTCATTATTATTTACCTCTATCCAGTCATCACTTAAACCTTCTAATTTATAATAATACTGAACTTTACTTCCTTTTTTGTATTCAGGAATAAAGTATTTAATTCTAATTAAATTTTCATCATGTTTAAATGATAATCCATCTATATCAGAATAATTTTCTCCTTCTACTTCAAATTTATCAAAAGTCACCTTTGGCGTATAAGAAACCCTAGATATTTTTTCAGGATTAAATATATTTATTCCCTTTATTCCCCCAAAAATAAATTCTCCATTTTTACATTTATAATATGCCTTACCATTAAACTCGTTGCTTTGTAATCCATCAGTACTACTTAAATTTTTAAATTTATTAGTTTTTAGATTTAAATTGGATATTCCATTATTAGTGCTCATCCAGGGATTACCTTCATCATCTAGCATCACTCCATATACTGTATTACTGGATAAACCATCTTTTTCAGTATATACATGATACCTTTCTGTATCTATATTAAATTTAATTAATCCATCGTTACTACCTATCCATAAGTTATTATTTTTATCCTCTGTTATAGATCGTATTGTATTAATACTATTTTTTTTAGTATTATCATTAAATTTATCATAAGTTATTACGCTTCTATCTTTTGGATTAATTTTTATTAATGTTCCGCTTATATATTCTCCTAGCCAATACATTCCCTTACTATCTTCATAAATTTCTTCTATATAGACTTCTGACAATCCCTTTTCTTCTAGAATCTTAGTTATGTCTATAATCTCATTAGTTTCTGTATTTAAAATATTTAGACTTTCTGCCGAACCTATCAACAAGTAACCTTTACTATCTAAAAGTAAACTTTTTATATTATTATGGGTCAGCCCATTTTCTGTAGTGTATTTAGTTACTTTCATATTATTTTTATCTATTTTATTTACACCATTTCTAGTTCCAACCCAAATAATGTTATCTTTACCTGTTATAACCTTTATCGCGTTCGTACTTAATCCGTACTCATTATCACCTTCGTATATATGACTTATTTTATCATTTTTTCTATCTACAATATTTAAACCCTTATCTCTCGTACCTATCCAAAGCAATCCTTCTTCATCTTCATAAATACCATGTATTACATTATCACTTAAAGAATTATCATTTAGAGGATCATTTTTATAAAGTTTTATATTATTTTCTGGATCAAATATACTTATCCCTGTATATGTACCAACCCACAACAATCCACTTTTATCTTGCATTAAGGTAAATACTATATTATTTGACAAACTGTTAATATCATAACTTTTATTGGTATATGTAATAAACTTCTCTCCACCTTCATACTTACTAAGACCATTTTCAGTTGCAATCCAAATTGAACCTTCATTATCTTGTAATATTCCTCTCGTACAATTCGATGGTATAGACTTAGGATTATTTTCATCAAATTTAAATGATGTCACCTTATTTGTTTTTATGTTTAGTCTATTTAATCCATTCTCATATGTTGAAACCCATATATTATTGTAATCATCGCATATTATAGAATTAATTTTATCCCATTTTACATTTGAGTTCTCATCATTAGTATAATGATAAATTTTCTTACTTTTAGTATCTATTTTATTTAATCCACTTTCTGTACCTATCCAGATATTATTATCTTTATCTTCCTTCATATCAGATATATTATTATTAGTTAATTCATTATTATCACCTAAGATTTTGCTAAAAGAATCTTTTTCTTCATTATAAAGATATACTCCATTATAAGTACCTATAAGCACACTTCCATCCTCAGTTATCAATATACTTTTTATATTATAAAAAGGAGTGTCTTCATTATTATTGTAGCAACGATAATTCTTTATAGAATAATCATCTAAATTTATAATACTTAAACCATCATCTATACCAACCCATAAATATCCATTCTTATCTTCTGCAAGAGCTATTATATAATTACTTACTATAGAATTTTCATCTTCATCATCTGACTTAAACACTTTAAACTCTGAACCATTATATCTATTTAAACCATCATTTGTTCCTATCCATATGTATCCATCACTATCTTGCAGCATAACTTCTACTGTAGATTGAGACAATCCATCATCTATAGTTATATTTTCAAAACTAATTTGTTCAAATGCATTTGAACAAATAGTAAACATATTTATCATTACCGTACTTGTAATAAGTACTAGCATCCACTTGCAATTCTTATAATTCTTCACTATATTACCCCTTTATACCACTTTTTCTATAACACCTTTATAATACTATAATTAGTTCCTATTTTGAACTAAATTCTACAATATTTTTACATTATTATAAAATAATCTAAAAACTAAACTTTTATAGTTCATATTATTTTCAAAATAAAAATATCTTAAAATATTACATAAAAAAAGTGAACTTAGTAAATAAGTTCACAAATTTAAATATATAATTTTATAAAGCAACTATTAATCCTAAAATTAAAGCACTTAATACACTCACAAAAAATCCACCAATCATACCCTTAAGAGCTAACTTTGATAGTTGATTTCTTTTTTCTGGACAAAAAACTGATATCCCTGATATACAAATACCCATACTAGATATATTAGCAAATCCAGTTAATGATACTGCAAGCATTAACCCTGTTCTATAATCTAAAGAACTTATCACTTGTCCAAGTTGTCCAAAAGCAACAAATTCATTTAAGACTAACTTGCTTCCAAGCAATTGACCTGCTAGTGAAATATCTTGTGCATTTATTCCCATGAAAAATCCTATTGGTGCAAATATTATAGATAATATCTTTTCTAAAGATAAACCAAAGATTCCTAAAGCTCCATTGACTAATGCTACTAATGAAATAATAGCTATTAAAGATGCACCTATACCTAGAACCATACTTAAACCGTCCTGTGCTCCTTGTGTAATTGCTGATATTAAGTTGGTATTATCTCCTTTATTATCAATTGTTACCTCTTCAATTTCATTTTCTTTTAAGGATTTATTTTCTGGTAAAATCAATTTAGAAACAATTATACTTCCAAGAGGAACTAATGCTCCACCAATTAAAAGATACTGCATAGGTATTCCCATACCTGCATATCCAATAAGAACACTTGCGGACATACTTCCCATACCAGAAATTAAAACTAACATTATCTCACTTTCAGTCATAGACTTTAAGTATTTACTTACTAAAATAGGTGATTCCGTCTGTCCTAGAAACATATTGGCAACAGCAACAAAACTTTCTACCTTTGAAGTTCCAAGGAACTTTCCAATAATTCCTCCTATTAGTTTAACAACAGCACCTATAACACCTAAATAATATAATCCTGCCACTAATGCAGAAATAAATATTATATTTCCTAGAGTTTGTATTCCAAATATAAATCCAGTTGGAGCTCCACCATCAGCAAGAGAACCAAATATAAACTCTAATCCTTCTGATCCGTAACTTAATATTTGGGTTACAAAATCAGATACGTTTTCAATTAGTACCTTACCTAAAGGGAATTTTACTAATAAAAAAGCTAATATAAATTGAGCTCCCAACGCTTTTATTATTATTTTTTTATTAATATTTTCCTTATTACTAGAAAATAAATATAAAATACATAGTAATAAGAGTATTCCTGTTAAATTTAACAATATCTTCATAAACTTTCACCTATCTCTTATATATAAATTATTTTTTATGTCCACATTATTATATTATAAATTCTATTGCTTATATATTTCAATAGTTTTTATCTTATTTCAACATATTACCTTATATAGAGTAAGTATCCCTTATTTAAATTAATTAATACCTGAAAAATTATGTATATCCACAATTCAAATGAAATATATTTTATCTAAAATTAAAAAATTCGCTTCGCTCATGTCGCCAACGGCTTTTCCTGTTGCTCAAAATTTATTTTTTACAACTTCTCAAGCACATTGATAATGCTTTACCCTAGTAGTTTTCCACAATTTCAAACTCAATATAATTTCCTTGTATGTAAAAAAATCCAACCACAGATAAACTATGAATTGGACTTTTACATTATATTTTTTATAAATTTTTCTTTATATAATTACTTTTATATGACAATTCATTAGTGCTATGAATTCTTTATCTTATAAAAATTTTTTCATTTATAAATTTCAAATTCTATATCTGTCTAAATGTCTATTTGTATTTTTAATCTTCTTTTTATGCATTTAATATATACA
>NZ_JAGHFM010000356.1 GCF_017888745.1 Terrisporobacter sp.
ACTAATTCCTACAAAGTTTGAAATTGTAAACAACCAGCAACTTAATATAATAAGGCCTACTATAGATACTATTGTTAGCATCATTTTACTACTAAAAGAATAATACCTCATAACTTCACTTAAGTATGTATTTTTATCAAGTTCAACTGCCACTAAAACCCCCACAATTATAGCAATTATTCCTATACCTATTAATATATTAATTAGTGATTTCTTAAAAAATCTTACTACAATAATATCATTTTCTCCTCTTGAAATTCCTAAATATGTTCCAATAAAAGATATGATAAATGAATTTATAAACAGAGTAAATGAATTCATACTAATTATTATATAAGCGCCTTCTTCTATATCTAAATTATAATTTCCGATAAATCCTACAATAACCATTATAATAGAATATAAAATAGCACATGATATAGAATTTTCTAAAACTTTGCCTTCTAAATTTTCTTTTTTTAATGCTATACGTGATGATATATACATAAATAATCCTACTATTAAAGGATATATTATTGTTCTTGCTACAAATGATATATTAAATATACTCACAAAGGATGCTTTTAAGACTATTTTCACATTAGGCACGTTCATCGCTGCTAGACTTGACATAAATAACTTGAATTTAGATATGCCAGTATCACCAAATTGCATTTGATTGGCAATTCCTAAATCTTGATATAATAAAGTATTAATTATAGCTATTACTATACTACTTAAAATTAGTGTTAAAATAGTACTTTGCACTATTCCTTTTTTATCCACATTAGAAAAATTTGATAAATTAATCTTTGGTAATTTAAATTCAAAACCTTTTGGTGAATCAAATCTAGTTCCAAAATCATTAATTTTACTATTTGCAAATGACTCACTTTTTTGACTTACTGCATCAATCATTTCTCCACAGTTCATACAATAATTACTATTTTCCCTTACCTCACACCCACACTCTAAACAGTATCTATTTTGACTTTTTTGTAGTGTTGATTTTCTAGGCATGCTATCTAAATTTTCACCATCATTTGAACAGTAATTATTATAACTAGAATTGCTTTGCCTACATTTACTGCAAATCATTTATACTCCTCCTTAATTATAAATATTCTCTTTTCTATTATATATATTTACCATGTCGTAAAATGTCATTTTTACTGCATTTTTATATTTTTATTATATAATTAGTAATAATATAGTAAAACTTTGTTCACTTTATGCTGAAAATTAAATAAAATATAATCTCAATAAGTTTACAGTTGAGTTAAAGAATACAGTAAATTGAAATTATGTATAACAGTATTGGAATATTTGACTGCTCAAAGATCAATGTCTACATGTTAAAAGCAGTATAATACCAAAACATCATACCGCTTACTAACAAATTTAATTTACGATGTAGTTATTTTTTAATTAAATTTATCAATATTAATACTAAATACTAAAATAATCATAGTTTAAGATTCATAATATTTTTAATAATAAAAGGCAGAGAATAATTCTCTGCCTAGAATAATACTATACTATTACTTTGTCTGATGACTTAAGACTCTCACTTAATATCTACCACAAATTTCCGACTACATA
Source organism: Terrisporobacter sp. (assembly GCF_017888745.1). Taxonomy (GTDB): domain Bacteria; phylum Bacillota; class Clostridia; order Peptostreptococcales; family Peptostreptococcaceae; genus Terrisporobacter. Next base: position 1,582 of record NZ_JAGHFM010000356.1, read on the forward strand.
ATAAAAAACAATCAGATTATACACAGCATTCAAAAGCAGGTGATGGAACTTGGATATCAAAGCGAAGTAGTGCTCTTGAAGTACCTTGTTGAGTGCTTATTGTTACATGATCTATATTAGTTGCTGTAAGTGCAGCCATTCCATTTGGAGGTACAATTTTTTGTAAACTATCTACAACGAAAATAATGCTTCTTTGTCCTAAATTTGTTAATATTACTGTTCCAGTTACAGTTAGATTAGTAGAATTTCTATAAACCTCTGTTCCATCACCAGATGTAGCAGTTGCTTTTATACTAAATTGTTCCTTAACAAATCCTTGACAACATTCACTATCTATTCTATCGTCCCAATTATCGTTCCATTCTTCTTCTTCATCCCATCCATTACAATATCTATTATCCATATCATACATTATAATTCATCTCCTTTTAATTGGACAACCTTTAAGATTGCCCTTGGTATATAGTATTATTTATCTAGGATTTTGTTACATAAAAAATTACAATTTTCTACTTTTTTCGCAATATATAATTTATATAAAAAAATTTATTTAAATTATGATATAAATTCATAAGTATTGACTAATTATAAAAATAACCTTTATAATTTTATGTTGATATATCATTTATAAATATATCTATCAACTACAATTATATTAATAGTTTTAAATTCGAACTTGGGGAGGAACAAAATGAATTACAAATTAATAGCACTAGATATAGATGGAACTTTAATTAATAGTTCACATCAACTAACAGAAGGTGTAAAAAATGCTGTGCAAGAAGCTAAGAAAAAAGGTGTTAAGGTAGTTTTATGTACTGGGAGACCATTAAAAGGTGTTGAAAAATTCTTAGAAGAGCTTAATCTTAAAGAATCAGGTGACTATGCTGCAACATTTAATGGAGCTCTTGTTCAAGATACTTTTACTAAAAATCCTGTATCTCACTTAACACTAGGATATGATGACTTAGTTGATTTATATAATTTAAGTTTGGAACTTGGTTCTAGAAGTCATTTTTATGATACTAAAACTGTTTACACATTTAATAAAGATATAAGTGATTATACTGTTCTTGAATCTTACTTAACAGGAGCTCACTTAAACTCAACTACTCTTGAGGAAGTTCCAAAAGATATTGCTATGTCTAAATTTATGATGATAGATCATCCAGAAATAATAGATGAATGTATAAAGAAAATTCCAAAGAATTATTTTGAAAAATACACTATAGTAAGAAGTACACCTTCTTTCTTAGAATTTTTAAATCCAAAAGCTAATAAAGGTGCTGGTATAGAGCTTTTAGCTAAAGAACTTGGTATAAAACAAGAAGAAGTTATCTGTGTTGGTGATGCTGGAAATGACAAACATATGATAGAATATGCTGGCCTTGGAGTGGCTATGGGAAATGCTAGTGATGAAATAAAAGATTTAGCAGATTATACTACTCTTTCTAATGATGAAGATGGTGTTGCTCATGTAATTAAAAAATTCATATTAGATGAAAGATAAAATAAAACATCTATAGTAAAAGGACCTATTTTAATAGGTTCTTTTTTATGGTAAATTTTACTTAACAAAAATATTTTAAAAATAATGTAACGAAAAAGATTTTTTTATCACTAATATTATGAAAGGAGATTTATGTTACTAAAAAATATATACGAAGAATATAAGCAGGATGTATTTAAATATCTTGTAAGTTTAACACATGATATTTCTCTTTCAGAAGATTTAGTGTCTGAAACTTTTTTAGGTGCATTGAAGTCATTACATAAATTTAAGGGTCAATCAACTATTAAAACTTGGCTATTTTCCATTGCAAGAAACAAGTGGTATGAACATTTAAGAAAAGAAAAGCCTACTATTTCCTTAGATGACTTATCTTATAATTACCTCTTAAGTGAATCTGATTTAGATGATTCTATTATAAAAAAAGAACTGTCTAATAAAATACTTGCTTTACTTGATAGTGAATCACCTAGAACAAAGGATATTATTCTTATGAGAATAGAGGGATATTCTTATTTTGAAATAGGAAAAAAACATAACATATCTGAAAGCTCGGCAAGAGTAATAGATTATCGTATTAAAAAGAAAATCAAAAATATTTTAGCAAAGGAGGCTAATAACTATGAATAAAATCTCATGTGATATTTGTATGGATTTAATTCCCCTAGTTAAGGATAATGTAGCCAGCGAAGATAGTTATAAAGCTGTTATAACACATATTCATGAATGTGATGAATGTAAGGAATTATTTGACCAAACGGAAATTGAAAATACAATCCAAAATGAAAATATCAGTGAAAATAAAAAAATAAATGATAAAAAAATTATTTCTAAAATAAAAAATCAACTTATACTTATGGCTCTTACACTAGTTGTGATTGGCTCATTTATAGGGGTAATGCTTACAGAAAGTGAATTTATGTTTTACAATATTTTGATTATGCCTGTAATCGGATCACTAAGCTACTTTACACTTAGAAAAAAATCATATCTTGTGGTCATAGCTATATTTAGCTTTGCATATTTATATCATTTTATTAAATACATCATGGAAGGTCTATTTGATAAATCTCAGATAGCTTCATTTATAACAGCTCCAGCTATGTGGGCTAGTATTTATAGTGGACTTTGTGCTCTTGGTGTTTTAATTGCATTTTTACTTTATATTGCCTTTAGAAAGGAGAATAAATAATATGAAAAAATCAACGAAAATATGTGCAGGTATAACTGCTTTTTTATTAATTATAGGTGTTATGTGGTTTGCCAATGGATTATTAGGTAATCCTATATCTAAAACTATTTCAAACAATTCAGCAAAAGAATATATTGAAAAAAACTATCCTAATATGGATTTAAATATATCAGATGCCTTTTATAATTTTAAAACTGGAACTTATGATAGTGAAGTGAAATCACCTACAAGTAAAGATACTCATTTTTATTTATCTATATCATCTCTTGGAAAAATAACTTATAACTCTTATGAAAATGACGTAGTTGATAGATATAATACTTTCAATAGAATAAACGAAAGTTATAGTTCTAAGATGGAAAAAGTCTTTGATAGTAATGATTTTCCATATGAAAGTGAAATAAATTTTGGTGCAATAATGGACATAGAAAATTTAGAAATTAATAAAAATAATGGACTTACTTATCCTATTTATGGAATTGACTTAAAAAAATTAGAGCTAGACAAAGATTATGACATGTATGAAATGGGTAAAAAAGCAGGTCATATTGTATTTTATGCTGAAGATGAAGAAATTACAGTAAAGAAGGCTAGCGAAATTCTCCTTAATATAAAAAATATATTAGATAAAAAAAATATATCTTTTTATGCCATAGATTTTATTTTAGAAAAGCCTAGAAATGAGGAAGGAACACCAAGCTCAGATGATGCTTCCATTAGAATAGAACATTTCTTATATGAAGATATTTATGAAGAAAACTTGGAACAACGTATTTCTAAAGCTGAAAAAGATTTGAAAAAATACTATGAGATAATTGATTCAAAGAAAGAAGAGTTAGAAATTGAATAGATTTTTATAATAAATTCATCTATAATAAAATTATATTACTATATAGTATATACCGAATATGCTATATAGTAACTATATATTTTTCTGAAAAATTAAATATTTCATACTAATTA
>NZ_JAGHFM010000059.1 GCF_017888745.1 Terrisporobacter sp.
CTCCGCAACCAACTAAACTTGATAAAGTTAATATTATAGCTGCACCTAAAGCTGTCATTTTTTTTAGTTTCATATTTTCCTCCTGATGTCATTATAACTAATCGCTATATTTTATATTTTTACTAATGTATATATTTTTAGTAATTTTCATGTTTTATATAAGTAAAAATGAAAAAGAAAAAAGATTTATAATCTTTTTTCTTTTTATAATTTATTATTCCCATTCAATTGTTCCTGGTGGTTTAGAAGTTATATCATATACAACTCTATTAGCACCATCAACTTCATTTACTATTCTATTTGATATTTTTTCCAATACATCGTATGGCATTTTGTACCAGTCAGAAGTCATTCCATCAGAAGAAGTTACAGCTCTTAAACCTACTAAATAAGCATAAGTTCTTTCATCTCCCATAACTCCAACAGTCTTTACATCTGGTAATGTAGCAAATGCTTGCCATATTTCTTTATATAAACCAGCTTTTTTAAGCTCATCCATATATATTGCATCAGCTTCTCTTAATATGTCACATCTTTCTTTTGTAACTTCACCAATTACTCTGATACCTAAACCTGGTCCTGTGAATGGATGTCTAAATATTAAGTCTTCGTCTATTCCAAGTTCTAAACCTATTTTTCTAACCTCATCTTTAAATAATTCTCTAAGAGGTTCTACTATTTGGAATTCTATATCTTCAGGTATTCCACCAACATTGTGGTGAGATTTTATTGTAGCCGCTTCTCCATGCCCACTTTCTACAACATCTGGATATATAGTTCCTTGAACTAAGAAGTCCATTTTTCCAAGTTTATTTGATTCTTCTTCAAACACTCTTATAAACTCTTCACCTATTATTTTTCTCTTAGCTTCTGGCTCTGTTATTCCTTTCAATTTACCTAAGAATCTGTCTTCACAGTTAACTCTTATTAGGTTCATGTCAAATTTATCTCTGAATATTCTTTCTACATCGTCACCTTCATTTTTTCTAAGTAAACCATGATCAACAAATACACAAGTTAAGTTATCACCTATCGCTCTATGAACAAGTACTGCTGCTACTGATGAATCAACTCCACCACTTAAAGCACATAATACTTTTTTATCTCCGATTACTTCTTTTAATTCTTTTACTTTATCACTTATAAATGAATCTGTAGTCCAATCTCCACTTACTTCACAAACATTATATAAGAAGTTTCTAAGAACTTTATCTCCTTCTAAACAATGTTCAACTTCTGGATGGAATTGAACTCCATATAAGTTTTTCTCTTTGTTTTCTATAGCTGCAACTGGACAATCATCAGTGTAAGCTATTACTTCAAATCCTTCAGCTACTGTATCAACTAGGTCAGTATGGCTCATCCAAACTGTATTAGTAGTCATACCTTCAAATAATTTTGATTCCTTATATGTTATTGATGTTTTTCCATATTCTTTTTCAGCTGTATTACCTTTTCTAACTACGCCACCTAGAACATGTGACATTATTTGATGTCCATAGCATATTCCTAGTATAGGTACACCTATTTCAAATATTTCTTTTGATATTGATGGAGAATCTGCTAAATATGCACTATTAGGTCCTCCAGTAAATATTATCCCTTTTGGATTCTTTGCTTTTATTACTTCTATATCAGTAGTGTAAGGTATTATCTCACAGTACACATTATTTTCTCTTACTCTTCTTGCTATTAATTGATTGTATTGACCTCCGAAGTCAACAACTAATACTAATTCATGCTTCATTACATTATTTCTCCTTGCGTACTATAGTTTGGTGCTTCTTTTGTTATTGTTATATCATGTGGATGACTTTCTTTTAAAGAAGCTGCTGTTATTTTTACAAATTGTGCTGTTTCTTGTAATTCTTTTATTGTAAGAGCTCCACAATATCCCATACCTGATCTTATTCCACCTAACATTTGGTATGCTATATCTTCTGCTTTACCTTTATAAGGAACCATTCCTTCAACACCTTCTGGAACTAGTTTTTTAGAACCCTCTTGGAAGTATCTATCTTTTGATCCATCTTCCATAGCTGCTATAGAACCCATTCCCCTATAAGCTTTATATGATCTTCCTCTATAAAGAACTGTTTCTCCCGGACTTTCATCTGTTCCTGCAAATAAAGATCCCATCATACAAACATTTGCACCCGCTGCTAATGCTTTTACAATATCCCCAGAGTACTTAATTCCTCCATCAGCAATTACTGGAATACCATATTTTTGGGCAACCTCTGCACAATCCATTACTGCTGTTACTTGTGGAACACCAATACCAGCAACAACTCTTGTTGTACATATTGATCCAGGACCCATACCTATTTTTACACAGTCAGCTCCAGCTTTTATTAAATCTTCACAACCTTGAGCAGTAGCTACGTTGCCTGCTATAACTTGAAGATCTGGATATGCTGCTTTTATTTTTTTCACTGCCTCTATAACGCCTTTTGAATGTCCATGTGCACTATCTAAAACTATAACGTCAACTTTAGCTTCATATAATGCTTTTACTCTTACTAATACGTCATTAGTTATTCCTACTGCTGCACCACATAAAAGTCTTCCTTTTTTATCTTTTGCAGAGTTAGGATATTGTATTTTCTTTTCTATATCTTTTATAGTTATTAAACCTTTTAAATGACCTTGATCATCTACTATAGGTAATTTCTCGATTTTATGTTTTTTAAGAATTTGTTCAGCTTCTTCTAAAGTAACTCCCTCTTCAGCTGTTACTAAATTATCTTTAGTCATTGCATCTTCTATTTTTTTAGACATATCTTTTTCAAATTTTATATCTCTATTTGTTATTATCCCTATTAATTTTTTCTCTTCATCTACTATAGGAACACCAGATATTCTAAATTTAGCCATTATATTGTCAGCATCTTGAATTGTATGGTCTTTTGATAAGAAAAATGGATCTACTATAACTCCACTTTCACTTCTCTTTACTCTATCAACCTCTGAAGCTTGTTTTTCTATAGACATGTTTTTATGAATAATACCTATTCCACCTTGTCTAGCCATTGATATGGCCATTTTTGATTCTGTTACAGTATCCATACCTGCACTCATTAGAGGTATATTTAATTTTATTGTTTTTGTTAAATAAGTCTCTGTATTTATGTCTTTTGGTAATATTTCTGATTTTTGAGGTATTAATAAAACATCATCAAAAGTTAATCCTTCTTTTACTATTGCAGCCATACTAATCTCCTTCCAAATTCCCAATTTAAATTCATATATTTTTTTATATAAAAAAACCTGTATAGTTTCTACTTTTTTCAAAAGTGAAATCACTATACAGGTTCGAAAATAAATTCATTAACTTGCCTAAAATATTACTTTAGATATAGTTAATAATTAATATTATTCAAATTTATATAATAATTTCACTCATAGTCAAGATTTTTACGGCATCTCGGTAGAAACTCTCAGACCATATTTCTGAGTATATACGAGTGATTTTAAATTTTAAATTTCGCTATTTTCCTGATATTGAATAATAATTTACCAAAATAATTCGCTTATGTCAACAAATTTTCAATAATTTCTTCATTTATTGATATATTTATAGAATCATATATTTCTTTTATTGATACATTTAAGTTAAACGCTATATTTTTGCATTGTTCATACTCTGGTTTTGCCTTAATTAATTTACCATTATAGTATCCTAACTTAAATTTTATAGTCCCATATTTAGTATCTATATCAATTAATTTTCTATCTAACTTACATCTATTATACTTATTATATCTTACTCCAAAAGTAGATGTTTCTTCCAATATAATTCTAGTAAATTTGTGCAAGTCTTTTTCTTCAACAAGTATACTTATTTTATATGCGGGCCTATTCTTTTTCATGTATATACTTTGTGCATATACATCTAAGGCTCCCTCATTCAATACCTTTTCAAATAAATATGAATAAATCTCACAAGACATATCATCTATATTTGCAGAAATTTCATATATTACTTCTTCATTATTTTCTTCTTCCTCTTCACAGATAAAAGTTCTTAAAAGATTTGGCTTTTCAAAGGTTTTATGTCCTACTCCATATCCTACTTTTCTAGTGTTGAAATTTATTTCTTTTATAAATTTATCACTTAATGATTTTATAATAGCTGCCCCTGTAGGAGTTGTACATTCCCCTTCAACATGATTAAACTTTACTGGAACATTTTTTAATATCTCAACTGTTGCTGGAGCTGCTGCTGGAATTACCCCATGAGTACATTTTATAAATCCAGAACCTAGAGGAACTGATGTAGAGTAAATTCTATCTATACATAATAAATCTAATAAAATAACACTTCCTACTATATCTACTATAGAATCTATTGCTCCTACTTCATGAAAATGTATTTTATCAATTGTAGTACCATGAACTTTTGCTTCAGCCTGCGCAACAGTCATAAATACTTTTTTAGATTTTTCCTTTATATCTGTATTCAAAGAACTATTATCTATAA
>NZ_JAGHFM010000357.1 GCF_017888745.1 Terrisporobacter sp.
AAACAAAATCAATAAAAATAAATTTGGTATTTGGAAGGAGATTATTAAGATGTTTAAGAAAAAAATAGTTGCATTATTATGTGGAGCAGTAATGGTAAGTGGATTAGTAGTAGGATGTGGTTCGGGGTCATCTTCAGAAGGAAATGTTTCTAAAATAACTGTATCAGGATCTACTTCAGTAGGGCCAACTATGGAAATACTAGCAGAAGCATATCAAAAAAATAAAGACGTTAAAATAGAAGTACAACAACCTGGTTCATCAGCAGGGATAAAAAATACTATAGAGGGAACTTCTGACTTAGGAATGGCATCTAGAGATTTAAAAGATGAAGAAGCTGGAAGTGTAGAGGGAACTCAAATGGCGATAGATGGTATAGCAGTCATAACAAATACAGCTAATAAGGTTGAAAATTTAACTATGGATCAAGTAAAAGATATATTTACAGGAAAAATAACTAACTGGAAAGAGGTTGGTGGAAATGACGCAGAGATAGTAGTTGTATCAAGAGAAGAAGGTTCTGGGACTAGAGATGGATTCCAAGAAATATTAGATTTTGAATCAAAGGATTTAGTTAAGAGTGCTCAAATAAGTGATGGATCTGGAAATATTAAATCAACAGTAGAAGGAAATGAAAATGCTATATCATACATATCATTCGGATATGTTAAAGATGGTATAAAATCTGTTAAGATAGATGGTGTAGAAGCAAATGATGATAATGTGTTAGCTGATAAATACCCAATATCAAGACCATTCTTAATAGTAAGTAAAAAAGATGGTTTAAGTGAAGCTGCAAAAGGATTCGTAGATTTTATATTAAGTGAAGAAGGACAAAATATAGTAGCCGAAGAAGGATTTATAAAAGTTACTGATAAAAAATAGAATAATAATTTACTTTTAATATAAAAAAGGTTGAACAGATTTAGTTCAGCCTTTTTCTAGTAATTTGGAAAAAACTATTCAAAAAATAAATAAATATGGTACAATAATATAAAATTACAATAATTGACTCGTATATTTAGCGGTAATATGGTCCGTAAGTTTCTACCTACTAACCTTAAATTAGTAGACTACGAGGTATAGTTTAAATAATAGTTGAAATTTATAATTGAATGCAATTATAGAATATATTTATTTTAAACACCTCGAAACTATAATCGAGGTGTTTTTTATTTTTAATCATGTGTTATTTAATCGTTAGAAACTGAGTCATATACTTATAAAACCATTAATGAAATTATTCCAACTAATAGCTACAGGAATAGTGGTATGTCCAATAGATATTACACCATTGCATGTATCAATGTACTTGGCAGCAGGAATAAAAAATATAGTATTAAAAATATAGAAGAAGTAAAATGTGAGGTTATATAATGAAGGAATTAAAAGATAGAATATTAAAAGATGGAAAAGCGTTGAGTGAGACAGTATTAAAAGTAGATTCATTTCTAAATCATCAAGTAGATGCAAAGTTAATGTATGATATGGGGACTTATTTTAAAGAATATTTTAAAAATCACGGTATAACAAGAATATTAACTATAGAAAGTTCAGGAATAGCTCCAACAGCTATGACTGCTTTACAGATGGATTTACCTATGGTAACACTTAAGAAGCAACAATCAAGGATATTAAATGGAGAAGTTTATCAAACTACAGTGCATTCTTTTACAAAGGGCTCAGACTATGAGTTGACTTTATCTAAGGACTATATATCTTCAGAAGATAAAGTACTTATAATAGATGATTTTTTAGCTAATGGAGAAGCAGCTCTAGGTGCAGCTAGATTAGTAGAAGAAGCTGGAGCAACAGTTGCAGGTATAGGCATCGTAATAGAAAAATCTTTCCAAGTAGGAAGAGGTAAATTAGAGGAAAAAGGATATGATGTGTACTCACTAGCTAGAATAGCTAAACTAGGTAAAAACTTAATAGAATTTATAGATTAGTTAAAAAGAACCATTCTTTATATTAGAGGATAGTTCTTTTTTATTAAAAAATATATTTCACTACAAATTAACAAAATTAACGAATGATACTTACTTATTACAACAAAATAATTAAATATTTTATATTTTACATAAGCTTAACTTAAACCTAATATATTTTTAACGTTGAAATTATATTATATGGGTGTAAGGAAAAGTATAAAAATTAATTAATAATGAACAATAAAGGGGGAAGTGCTTTGATTAACCAAGAAGTAACAAACAAGAATCAAATCGCCACCAAAGATAAAAATAAAAGTGGAAAATCAAATAATAGAAAGTATTTAATAGAAAACATATCAAGTAAAGTATTTATGATAAGTGCATCAATATCCGTAATAAGTTTACTACTTATAATAGGATTTGTTTTTTATAAAGGATTAACACCTTTCTTGTTTAAAGGATACTCATTTATGGAATTTTTAACAGGAACAGATTGGTTACCAAGTTCGGATGAATTTGGTGTAGCACCGATGATAATTGCTTCATTAATAGCTACAATAGGTTCTTTATTGATAGGAGTTCCAATAGGGATACTTACAGCAGTATTTTTATCAGAAATAGCTCCAAAGTCAGTACAAAAAATAATATTACCAGCAGTAGAATTACTTGCAGGGATACCATCAGTATTATACGGCTTGTTTGGATTAGCATTTATAGTACCAAATATACAGGATTTATTAAATTTACCAAAAGGGCAAAGTTTACTTGCAGTAATTTTAGTTTTATCAATAATGATGCTACCAACAATAATATCAGTTTCTCAAACTGCTATAAAAGCTGTACCGAAAGCTTATAAAGAAGGATCTTTAGCTTTAGGAGCATCTAAAATAGAAACAATATTTAAGGTTATATTACCAGCTGCTAAATCAGGTATCTTAGCAGCAGTAGTTCTTGGAATTGGTAGAGCAATAGGAGAAACTATGGCAGTAATACTTGTAGCTGGGAATTCACCGGTTATTCCAAGTTCATTAGTGGATAGTGTAAGACCTTTAACTACTAATATAGCGCTTGAAATGGGATATGCTTTCGGAACTCATCAGGAAATGTTATTTGCTACTGGAGTTGTACTATTCATGTTTATCTTAATACTTAACTTAGTGTTAAGAAGACTAACAAATAAGGGAGAACAATGATATGAGAAAATTAAAAGATAATATATTAAATTCTCTGTTATATTTATCAGCATTTGCAACTGTAGGATTATTGATATTAATAGTAGGATTTATATTTGTTAATGGAATAAAAGGAATTAGTTTAGATTATATATTTAAGGATTATTCAGCATCAGGAGATGGAGGAATATTACCGATGATAATTAGTACAGTATATATGGTAGGTGTATCAATAGCAATTGCAACACCAATAGGAATACTGTCAGCTATATATCTTAATGAATATGCTAAAAAGGGTAAAATAGTAGAGATAATAAGATTTGCAACAGAATGTTTAGCAGGTATACCATCAATAATCTATGGTTTATTTGGTGGAATATTCTTTGTTGTAACTTTAAAATTACAGTATTCAATTATTGCTGGAGCATTAACAGTAGCCATAATAATTCTTCCTGTAATTATAAGAACTACTGAAGAGTCATTAAAAACTGTACCAAATGAATATAGAGAAGGATCTTTAGCTATGGGAGCAACAAAGTTCCAAACTTTATATAAGGTTATTTTACCAAGTGCCCTTCCTGGTATACTTTCAGGAGTTATTTTATCAATTGGACGTGTAATAGGTGAATCAGCAGCTATACTTTTAACAGCTGGAACTGTTGCAAGTATGCCATTATCAATATTTGATAGTGCTAGAACACTAACTGTACATTCATACCTTTTAACTAAAGAAATGGGTGATATAAGCGGTGCAGCTAGTGTTGGAATAGTATTAATAATAATAGTTTTAGCACTAAATACATTTGCTAAGTTTATTGCTAAGAAATTAAGTAAAGGCAATATATAATAAAACCCAAAATCATATTTTAAGCAAAGTAAATTTTCAATTAAGGAGAAAATAATATGAGTGTTATAGATAGAAATAAATTAAGTGTAAGAAATCTAGATTTATTTTATGGAGATAAACAAGCTCTTAAAAAAATAAATATGGATATTAAAGAAAATAAAGTTACAGCATTAATAGGTCCATCTGGATGCGGAAAATCAACTTTTTTAAGAACTTTAAACAGAATGAATGATTTAATAGAGAATGTTAAGATAGATGGTGTTATAGAAGTAGATGGAGAAGACATATATAAAAATAACGATGTTATAAAATTAAGAACTAAAATAGGCATGGTATTCCAAAAAGCCAATTTATTTCCTATGAGCATATACGATAATGTTGCTTATGGTCCTAGAATACATGGAATAAAAGACAAAGCTACATTAGATAAAATAGTAGAAGAAAGTTTAAAAGGGGCAGCTATCTGGGACGAAGTAAAAGATAGATTGAAAATGCCAGCTCTTGGGCTTTCAGGAGGACAACAACAAAGGGTATGTATAGCTAGAACTATAGCTATGAAGCCTGATGTAATACTAATGGACGAACCTACATCAGCTCTTGACCCAATATCAACTGCAAAAGTAGAAGAGTTAATATTTGAACTTAAGAAAGATTACACTATAGTTATAGTAACTCATAATATGCAACAAGCAGCTCGTATTTCAGATGAGACAGGTTTCTTCTTAAATGGTGAATTAATAGAGTATAATAATACTAAAGATATATTTACAGTTCCAACAGATAAAAGAACAGAAGACTATATAACTGGAAGATTCGGTTAAAATTTATTATTGATAGTATAAAGAGGTGGTAAAGCATGGTTATTACAAATTTAGATGTAAGTATTCAATCTCTAAAAGACTATACTTTAAGAATGATTGAAAAATGTCAAGAATCTGTAGAGTTATCAGTAGAGTATATGATAGAAAAAGATATGAAAAGAACAAGAAAAGTTATTAGGCAAGATGATGATATTGATATATTAAGAGATTATATTAGAGATAGAAGTATCGAACTTATGGCTTTAAAACAACCCTTAGCTAAGGACTTAAGATATATATATGCTCTTGGTGATATTTCAACTGAACTTGAAAGAATAGGCGACTATGCAGTTAATATATGCACTGAAAGTTTAGAAATCGGTGAAGAAGAATTTATAAAAGAATTAATAGATATACCTAAAATGAAAGATATTTGTGTAGAAATGTTGAATGGATTATGGGATGCATTAAAAAATGATGATGAAGAGTTAGCATTTAAGGTGGCACAAAGAGATAAAGAAATTGATGATTTATACAAACAAGTAAGATTAGATTGTTTAAAAGTTATGTATGATGAACCTGAGAATAATATTAATCAAGGAATGAGGTTAGTATTTGTAGGTAGATATCTTGAAAGAATAGGTGATCATATAACTAATATATGTGAAAAAATTATATATGCTAAAAACGGAGAGATGGTAGAAATAGGATAGACTAAAAATAAAACTGCATTAGCAGTTTTATTTTTTTGTAAAATTATTAATATTAAAGAAAATAATAGAAAATTATTCAAATACTATTCATAACATTTAAAAATATATTATACTAAATAGGTATAATTGACATCGGTGGAGGAATAATATGCGGATAAAAAATTTTATAGGCCTGAGAACGTTGAAGACAGGTATTGCTGTAACTCTATGTTGTATATTAACAAGGTTTGTAGTAGACAATATGTTTTATTGTGCTACAGCATGTGTTGTAACCATGCAAGATACAATTAAAACATCTTTTAAAATGGGATCGCAAAGGGTTTTAGGTACATTGATAGGAGGAATTGTTGGATTTCTTTTAGTTTTAATATCGCCAGCAGATCCCATACTTTGTGGTATAGGTATTATGATAGTTATAAAATGTTGTGAAACATTAAAATTATCATCTTTAGTAGTATCTAGTGTAACTTTCTTTTCTTTATACTTGGGATACATAAATAGCACACCTCTTGTTTACTCAGTACAAAGAGTAATTGATACATCTGTAGGTGTTATAATGGGGTTAATCATTAATTATATAGTCGCTAGACCTAATTATTATAATAGTGCCATGGATGAATTTATAAAAATCAAATCTTTATTTAAAGAAAATATAAAATTTATTATTATGGGAAATAGAAATCTTCAGATAGGTGAGATTGAAGAAAAAATTAATAATTCAGAAAAAATTTACTCAAAACTTATTGATGAATTAAATTATAGTAGCAAAGATATTAATTTAGATTTTATAGATGAAGCTTTAGATATTTGTAGACAAATTTATTTTCATATAAAATCTATAGAACTTTTGGAAAAAGAATTGTATTTAACTAAAGACAATCATAAGAAATTAAAGAAATTGTATAAAAATGATATTATTAATTTAAAAATTCATGAAAGTGAAAGTCCTGTATTTAACTTTCATTTAAATAAAATAATTGAAAAAATGAATATGTTAAATCGATTGGTAGGTGTAGAGAATTAAAATCATTCGGTATAAAATTTAAGTATTAAGGACAAAATTACTATATAAAATATAGTTAAAAGAGTGATTAGTAATGACAAAAAAAGTAAAAAATATAATACTTAAATCAAGCATTTTTTTAATGTCTCTAATATTAATTGTATCAGCATTTGATAAAATGACTGCATATGGTGATCAAAATGAGAAGGTCGCTTATATTACATTTGATGATGGTCCTTCTAAATATACTAGTCAAATTATTGATACTTTAGATAAGAATAATGTAAAAGGTACATTTTTTATGGTAAATGATAACATGATAGTTTTTAAAGATGTTGTTAAGAGGATGAATTCAGAAGGTCATGGAACTGGATTCCATGGAGTTACTCATGATATAAAAGAGCTTTATAAAAATGAATACTCAGCCATAGAAGAATTTAGAACTTGTAATAGAACTTTTTACAATATAACAGGAGAGACATCTAGGTTAGTTAGGATACCTTTTGGTAGTAAGCCTTATATGCTAGAAAGTATCTATAAAAAATTTATCGACGAAGGTTTTTTAGTTTGGGACTGGACTATAGATACAGAAGATTGGAAGTCATCAGAAGACCAAATAGTAAGTAATATATTATATTATGCAAGAGAAAAAGATGAAATCGTGATTTTATTACATGAGAACCAAAGAACAGTAGATTGTTTAGACAATATTATAACTATATTAAAAGAAAGAGGATATGAGATTAAACCTATTACTGAAGACTTAAAACCAAAGAACTTTTGGTAAGGGTTTATGGTTATATAAATATAATTAAATTGACAATAATCCTAAAAATTAGTTATAATAATTAATAATAATAATTTAATCAAAAGACTGTGAAAAAGAGGAGTATGTAAATACACTAATAAGAGAGGAAAATCAATAGCTGAAAGATTTTCTTAGTCAATATTTGCAGAAGGTAGCTTTGGAGTTTCTAGACTGAACTAACAGTAAGTTTAGGCGGTGAGAATCGTTAAAATCTATTGAGAGCCATAAATAATCGAATTTTAAGCAACAGGCAAAGCCGTTGGCGATATGAGCAAAGCGAATTTTATGGAATTAAGGTGGTAACGCGAGCTTTTCGTCCTTATTTTAAGGATGAAAGGCTCTTTTTTACTATTAGTAAATTATATTTTATATAGTTTATAGTTAAAATATGATTTCAAACTGCTTGATGAATCAACAAACTTATTTTTTAAGGTCCTTGACGAAATGAGCGGAGCAAATTTTTATTTTAAAATAGAACAATGTAAATAAAATCAATATGAATTTACATATAAGGAGGATAACAATGGCAATAAAAAACTTATCAAAAACTTATAATCCAAAAGATTTTGAAAAAAGACTTTACGATGAATGGTTAGATAAGGGTTACTTTAAATCAAGTCCAAACCCAGATAAAAAACCTTTCACAATAGTTTTACCCCCACCAAATATAACAGGACAATTACATATGGGGCATGCTCTTGACCATACACTTCAAGACGTACTTATAAGATGGAAACGTATGGATGGTTATGAAGCTTTATGGCAACCAGGTACAGACCACGCATCTATAGCTACAGAAGTTAAAGTTGTTGAAAGAATAAGAGAACAAGAAGGAAAAACTAAATATGAATTAGGTAGAGAAGAATTTCTAAAGAGAGCTATGGATTGGAGAAATGAATTTGGTAGAAAAATAGTAGACCAAATGAAACAATTAGGAGATTCTTGTGATTGGGATAGAGAAAGATTTACAATGGATGAAGGATGTAACGAAGCTGTTACTGAGTTTTTCATAAAACTTTACGAAAAAGGTCAAATATACAGAGGAAACAGAATAATAAATTGGTGTCCAGATTGTAAAACTACTTTATCTGATGCTGAAGTTGAACACGAAGAAAAAGACGGAAACTTCTATCATATAAAATACTTCTTAAAGGATAGTGATGAGTTCTTAGAAATAGCTACAACTAGACCAGAAACATTATTAGGAGATACTGGTATAGCAGTAAATCCAGAAGATGAAAGATATACTCACTTAGTAGGTAAGACTGCAATACTTCCTTTAGTAGGAAGAGAGCTTCCAATAGTTGCTGATGACTACGTTGATAAAGATTTCGGAAGCGGTGCAGTAAAAATGACTCCTGCTCATGACCCTAACGACTTTGGTGTAGGTGAGAGACATAACTTAGACCAAATCAACGTTATGAACGAAGATGGAACTATGAATGAACTTGCTGGTAAATACCAAGGTATGGACAGATATGAGTGTAGAAAACAATTAATGAAAGACTTAGAAGAAGCAGGGTATGTAATAGCCATAAAAGACCACCCTCATTCAGTTGGTACTTGCTACAGATGTCATACTGTTATAGAGCCAAGACTTTCTGAACAATGGTTTGTTAAAATGGATGAATTAGCTAAACCTGCTATAGATATATTAAAATCAAAAGAATTACAATTCGTACCAGAAAGATACGACAAAACATACTTACAATGGTTAGAAAATATCAGAGACTGGTGTATATCTAGACAGTTATGGTGGGGACACCAAATACCAGCTTACTACTGTCAAGAATGTGGTGAAGTAGTAGTTGCTAAAGAAATGCCAAAATCATGTAAGTGTGGATGTGGAGAATTTAAACAAGATGAAGATGTATTAGATACTTGGTTCTCATCTGCATTATGGCCTTTCTCAACATTAGGATGGCCTCATAACACGGAAGAATTAGAATACTACTATCCAACTAACGTATTAGTTACTGGATACGATATAATATTCTTCTGGGTTGTAAGAATGGCATTTGCAGGTATGTTCTGTATGAATGAAAAACCATTTGATCATGTATTAATACATGGACTTGTTAGAGATTCTCAAGGTAGAAAAATGAGTAAATCTTTAGGAAACGGTATAGATCCACTTGAAGTAATAGATCAATACGGAGCTGATGCTTTAAGATTCATGTTAGTAACAGGAAACTCTCCAGGAAATGATATGAGATTCTACATGGAGAGAGTTGAAGCAGCTAGAAACT
Source organism: Terrisporobacter sp. (assembly GCF_017888745.1). GTDB lineage: Bacteria > Bacillota > Clostridia > Peptostreptococcales > Peptostreptococcaceae > Terrisporobacter. Next base: position 9,522 of record NZ_JAGHFM010000357.1, read on the forward strand.
TCGCAAATAAATTATGGAATGCATCTAGATTCGTATTCATGAATATAGATGAAGAAATAATAAATGGTATTACTAGAGAGTCTGTAGAAGCTAATTTAACAATAGCTGATAAATGGATAATATCAAGAGCTAACAATGTTGTTAAAGAAGTTATAGACAATATGGATAAATTTGATTTAGGTATAGCAGCACAAAAAATATATGACTTTGCTTGGACAGAATACTGTGACTGGTATATAGAAATAGTTAAGCCGAGATTATATGGTGATGATGTAGAAGCTAAGAAATCAGCTTTATACACATTAACTTATGTTCTTGAAACTATATTAAAATTATTACATCCATATATGCCATTCATAACTGAAGAAATATACACTTACTTACCAACTGTAGAAGGAAGTATAGTAATAGCTCAATGGCCACATTATAAAGAAGAAGATAATATGGCAAGTGAAGAAGAAATGATGGAACTTGCTATGGAAGGTATAAGAAACATAAGAAATGCTAGAGCTGAAATGGATGTTCCACCATCTAAAAAAGCTAAAGTAATAATAGTTCCAACTGAAGAGAAAAAATCAGCTGTAGAAGCTACTAAAGAATACTTTGTAACTTTAGCATCAGCTTCAACAGTAGAAATAGTTGATAATGAAGCAAACATACCAGAAGATGCTGTATCAGTTGTTATAAACGGAGCTAAAATATTCATACCACTTGATGAATTAGTTGACTTTGAAAAAGAAAAAGAAAGATTAACTAAAGAAAAGGCTAAATTAGAAAGTGAAATAAAAAGAGTTAATGGAAAGCTTTCTAATCAAGGTTTCTTAGCTAAAGCCCCAGAAAGCTTAGTTAACGAAGAAAAAGCTAAAAAAGAAAAATTCGAAGAAATGATGAAATCAGTCCTTGAAAGACTTGAAAATATAGAATCAAAATTAAAATAATATAAATGATGAAAAGCTACTTTTGTGATTATTCATAGAAGTAGCTTTTTTATACAATAAACATTAAAATGTATTATAATAAACTATGTATACTTAAAATTTACATAAGATAAAAAAGAAATTAACATAAAAACTTAAAGTTAGTTGAGGGGGAAAATAATGAACTACCAAGAAGCACTAGAATTTATAGAAACATCCCATAAATTTGGAATGAGGTTAGGACTAGAAAATACTTCTAAATTATTAGAGTTATTAGGTAATCCGCAAGATAAACTTAAATTTGTTCATGTAGCAGGAACAAATGGAAAAGGATCTGTATGCTCTTTTATATCAAATACATTAAAAGAGCAAGGGTATAAGGTTGGGTTATATACTTCTCCATATTTAGAAACTTTTACAGAAAGAGTACGATTTAATGGGCAAAATATACCAGAGGAAGATGTAGCTAGAATAGTTGCTATAATGAAAGAAAAAATTGAAATAATGGTTCAAGACGGATTTGCATATCCAACTGAATTTGAAATAGAAACTGCAATGGCATTTTATTATTACTATGAGCAAAAAGCAGATTATGTAGTGTTAGAAGTTGGTTTAGGGGGAAGATTTGATGCTACTAACGTAATCAAAACACCTTTAGCTAGTGTAATAGTATCTCTTAGTTTGGATCATATAGGTATACTTGGAGACACACTTGGAAAAATAGCTTATGAAAAAGCTGGAATAATAAAAGAAAATGGTATTACAGTTGTTTATAAACAAGAGAAAGAAGCAGAAGATGTAATAAAAGAAATTTGCCAAAATAAAAATAATAAATACATTGAAGCTAATTTTAATGATATGATCATAAAAAAATCTGATATAAACTCTCAGATATTTGATTGTACAATATTAGGTGAAAAATTTGAAAATATGGAAATAAGCTTAATAGGCGAACATCAAGTAAATAATGCAATACTAGCTTTAACAGTAATAAAAGTATTAAAGGATGTTAGAAAAGTAGAAATAAGTGAAGACTCAATTAGAAAAGGATTATTAGAGACTAAATGGCCTGGTAGAATAGAAAAGATAAAAGATAATCCTACTTTTATTATAGATGGAGCTCATAATGAAGATGGGGCTAAATCTTTATCAAAAGCCTTAGAAAAGCATTTTAAAGATAAGAAGATGACATTATTAATAGGTATGTTAAAAGATAAAGATATTGATAGTGTACTTGAAATATTAATGGACAAGTTTGATAAAGTAATTACGACTACACCTGATAGTGATAGAGCTATAAGCTGTGAAGAATTAAAAGAAAAAATAGAAAAATATGTGGAAGATGTTACTGCCATATGTGACATAGAGGATGCTGTTAAATATGTTTTAGAAAATGCAAAAGAAGACGAGGTTATAATATCAGCTGGATCTTTATATATGATAGGAACTGTAAGAACATTAGTTAAATAAATATGATAAGAGAATAAAAAGGTAGTCATCATGACTACCTTTATTTTTATAAAGATTCCACTATTGCTTTAGATAATTGGTCTGGGCAAGAAGTGCTTTTAGAACCACAAGTAGTTCCTTTTAATTTTTCAGCAACTTCTAATGCATTTTGTCCAACTATTAATTTGCTTATACCAGCTAAGTTTCCATTACATCCTCCTTCGAATGTAGCTTCACTTATTATATTGTTTTCATCAACTTCTAATTCTATTTGACGGCAACATACTCCACTTGTTTTAAATGTTATTTTCATATCATCTACTCCTTAAAAACATAAATATTTCTAAAAATTATAATATCAATATAAACAATATAAAGCAACTAGATAGAAGAATAATTATATATTTAATCTAGTATATTATTATAGTATTAAAAATATAGAAAGGAGGATAATGGGTGAAGGTATATATTTCTAATTATCTATCAAAGAGTATAAGCATAATAGACTATGATACGCTTACTTTGGAGAGGGAGATAAAGTTAGACGAAAATATCTATCCGCATCATTTCTGCATAGATAAGGAAAAAAATAAAATGTATTTACCAAGCTCGAGCAATGGTATTTTATATGTTTTAGACATGACCAATGAGAAAATAATCGATTCATCATCTATTGGAGGTAGCTTAACACAAGTAGCCTTATATGGTGAAGAGGTTTTTATTGCCAATGAAGACTCAAATAGCATATACTTTATGAATAAAAATACACTAGATCCTATAGGAATGGTTAGTGTTGATGATATGCCTCATGGATTTTGCTTTGATTTGACAAGGAAAAAACTATATGTGCCATGTATGGATTCTATAACGTCAATTGATATAATTAATAAAGTTATAGAGAAAAAAATGAGCATAGATTTTAAAGCTTGGCATGTCCAACTAGATAAGTATAAAAGTGAAATATATGTATCTACATTAGATGGTAAGGTTGTTGTTATTGATGAAGAAAGTTTACAAACTAAACAAGTATATGACGAATTTTTATTACCGGTACAAATTTCTTTCAATTATAAAGATAGAAAAGTATATATAGCTGATCTAGGATATAAAAATATAAAAATCTTAGATTATAATCAAGTTAAATATATAGGGAATATAGCTATAGATGGTATTCCACAAGGATTGGAAATTTCTAAAGATGAAAAACGATTATTTGTATCAGATACTCAAAGAAATTCAGTTAAGGTATATGACACAGCTACAAATGGGTTAATAAAAGAAATAAAGGTAGGAAAAGAGCCTACAACAATTATTTGTATGTAGGCTCTAGTGAATATCTCGAATCAATAAATTTATAACTTCTGCATACATATTAGAAGCATTATTATTCCAATTATTGCAGATTTGTTTTGCTTGTTTTTCTGATGAAACATTTAAATTTAAGTCTATTAAATTACTCTGGTTTTCTATAACTCTTAAATTAACAATAAATTCGTTTTCACTTTGTTTAACAAAGCTTGATTTAACTTGAGTATCAGCTAGTAAACTTTCTTTATTATTTTTTATGTACTCATCAATTTTTGTAGCATATGATTCTGGTATCCTTGTTAAGAAATACTCTAAAGTTTCTAATCCTTTTTGAGTAAGACAATAATACTCTCTTCCAGAATCTTTATATGGTTTTATAAATTTGGAATCCATAAGTTGAGAAAGTATTTGCTGGAATGAAAAATAATTCATCATTTCAGTTTCTAAAACAACTTGTGTCATCTGTGAATTGGTCAAATCCATATTGATTTTGTCTAATATATATAAAATTAAAAGTTTATGATATGCTAACTCTTCAGTTGAGTTTTCAAACATATTATTATCCTCCACGAAACAATTTATATTATTATATTAAACTAAATTATAAAAAAATAAAAGTGGTATTTAATAATAAAAAATTATTTCATTTATGTTGTAAATACTATAACTTTGATATTACCTTAGTTACATCGGTTGACTAAAATCTATAATAAAGGCTACCTAAATTAGGTAGCCTCATTTTGCTAGGTATTATAAATTAATTATTTACCTGCCATTTGTCTTTCTGCCATTTCAACTAATTTTTTGGTCATATATCCGCCAACATAACCATTTTGTCTTGCTGTTAAATTACCTTTATCAATGTTTTCATAGTTAGCTAGACCTAATTCACCTGCTATTTCTAATTTCATTTGATTTAAAGCAGCTCTTGCTTCTGGTACAGCTTGTCTGTTGTTAGAAGTTGACATAATAAGTTTCCTCCTCTAAAGTTGAAATTTTATTTAATAACATCATTTGATGATGTTACTAATAATTTATCCATTTATCATTAATATATGCTGAAAAAAAAATCCAAATAAGTCGATTAATAACCAAATAAGTATTTTTTTGTTTTTTATAGATATTTAAATACTTTTGTAATTTTTTATTATCAATAAAAATACATATATTATAGAAGTATTTCACAAAGGAGGTAAAAATATGAGTTACACATATAAACGAATAAAAGCATTTATTTTAAGCGTAGTTTTATTTTTAGCAGCCTTGTTTATGATAATAGGATTTGTTTTTAGTATAAAAAATATTTGTGAATTAATGCAAAGATATGAAGCTCCTATAAATAGGGTTGATACTAATGAAAGACAGGTTGCATTAACATTTGATGTTGCTTGGGGAAGTGAAAATATAGAAGATATTTTAGACATATTAGACAAGTATAATGCTAAAGCTACCTTTTTTTTAGTTGGTAGTTGGGTAGATGACAATGAAGATTTAGTTAAAGAGATACATAATAGAGGACATGAAATAGGTAATCATTCTAATACACATAGTTCTTTCACAGAAATATCTAAGGAAAATAAAGAGGATGAATTATTAATAACATCCACAAAAATTAAAAATCTTACAGGAGAGGATGTGGATTTATTTAGACCTCCTTTTGGAAATGTGGATAAAGAAACCATGGATGTATGTGAATCTTTAGGATATCATACAATTAAATGGGATGTTGATTCTGGCGATTGGAAAAATCTCGGACCAGTATATATTGTTGATAGAGTATCAAAAAATACAAGGTCAGGATCAATAATATTATTTCATGCAAGTTCAAGGGATGTAAGTACATATTTAGATGAAACTCTTAATAATTTACAACAAAAGTATTCTATAGTTACAGTTTCTGAGTTAATTTATAAAGATAATTATAATGTTAATGACTCTGGAGAGCAAAAATTAAAGGAAAGAGATTAGATGTAATAAAAAGTTACGGTTGTAAATATATTTATTGTATAAGAAAAGATAAAGTTATAATTAACAATTTTGGGGGGAGAAATAAAATGATAATTGTTAAGGACGATACTAATGTTGTAAATTTAAAAGGAGAACTTGAAGATAAATTAGAATTTAGCCATGAAATTTTTGGAGAAAAATTCTATAGCACAAAAATTAAAATTCATAGGTTAAGTAATTCTTATGATGTTCTTCCAATGACGATATCAGAAAGACTTTTACAAGATATTGATTTTGAAAAGGATAGAATGGTTAGTGTTAATGGTCAATTAAGATCTTATAATAAAAATGTTGATAACAAAAATAAGCTTGTTTTAACTGTATTTGTTAGAGAAATAAAGGCAATCACAGATGTAGATACAAAAGACCCAAATAGTATTTTTCTAGATGGATATATATGTAAACTTCCTATTTATAGAAAGACACCTTTGGGAAGAGAAATAACGGATTTATTGGTAGCTATTAACAGACCATACAATAAATCAGACTATATACCTTCGATTGTTTGGGGAAGAAATGCTAAATTTGCTAAAACTTTAAAGGTCGGAGATAGAATACAAATGTGGGGAAGAGTTCAAAGTAGAGTATATGATAAAAAATTAGAATCAGGTAGTTCAGTTAAAAGAGTAGCTTATGAAGTGTCAGTTTCAAAGATTAAAAAGATAGATTTGGAAGAAGAGGAATAAATTTAACATAAATAATAAATTATTGTATTGAATACTTAATGGGGATTTATTATAATCTAATAATGGCTGGAATTTATCAAGAACTTTATAGGGAGGATAACGTGGAAAGTTTACTATATCATAAATATGAATCATGTTCAGGCTTACTTGAATTTTCGGAGGAAGTACTATCTTTTCTAAATAACATAAAATATGATATCGGAAATAGAGTATTGTTAGTTGGAAAAGTAGGAGAGCTAGGTAAAAGAATAAGGGCTTTTGGGGTGCAAGTGACAATTTTAGAGCATAGCAATAGAGAGGAAATATGTTTTTCTCATGTAATGAATGAAAACTGTACTGTTGTTAATGGCCAATTGGAGTATATGCCTTTTAATGATGAATATTTCGATAAAATTATAGTATTAGATTATTTAAATCATACATCAGACTGCAAGAAATCGGTAAAAGAAATCAATAGAGTACTTAAAGATAATGGAGAAGTAATCGTTGAGGACTTAAACTTAAAAGACCTAAAAGTAAAATTAAAGTATTTCAAACACAGGATATGCGGAGAAAATATACATTACAATTATCCTTATGAAGTATCAGACATATTTAAATCCTTTAATTTCGAAGGAAAATTAAAAGAAATAGATAATAAAAGATATATTTATATAGGAAAAAAGAAATAAAAGAGTTAGAATATAATTAAATAATAAAATAAAAGACTAGGTTAACCTAGTCTTTTATTATAAGGAGAGATAAGAGTGAATGTAAATTTTTCAATTGTAGCTGTAGTAATGCTATTTGTTATACTTATAACCATACAAATAACATTGAATAGAATATATGTTGTCTTAAAAGAAATAAGAGCCTTACTTAATATTAAAAAAACTAGGGAATAATTGATATGAATGGATTAAAGGATATAAAACATGATATTCAAAATATTGCAGAAGCGATGCTTTCTGTTTTAAATATTGATGTTACAATAGTAGATGAAAATTTAGAGAGAATAGCTGGTACAGGGACTTATTTAAATAAAATTGGTGAAAAGGTAAATGGATACTCAGCATTTAAAAAATGTTTAGAAGAACAAGTTTTAATATATATTGATGATGCAAAACAAAATGAAATATGTAAAGAGTGTTATAATAATGAACGCTGTAAAGAATTTGCTGAAGTCTGTTGCCCTATTGTATTAGATAATCACTCCTATGGTGTGGTAGGCCTTATAGCATTCAATGAAGAGCAATCTTCTATTATAATTAATAATGCTAAAGATCTGACTAACTTCTTAGGTAGGATGGCAGACTTAATTTCTAATAAGCTTAAGGCACAAAATAAAACAGAAGAATTGGAATTAGAAAAAAAGAAATTAGAGATTTTACTAAATAGTATGAATAAGGCCGTAGTTTCTATTGATATCAAAGGTAATATAGATAAATATAATCTTAAATTTAAAGAAACATTTAATATAAAAGATGATAAATTGGAAAGTAGAAATATATTTGAACTTTTAGATTTTATAAAAAATACATCAGAAAAGGATTTTGAAAAATATAAAACAGGTATATTTTCATATAAAAAAAATGGACGGGATTTAAAAGGAATATACAATATTAGTAAAATAGTTGTAAAAAATAAATTAAAAGGATATGTAATCGATTTTATTGAAAATAAAGAAGCAATAAAAAACTATAATAAGATAAATAAAGATTATAAAATTACTTTAGACAATATAATTAGCAGTAGCGATGTAATGGCTCATACGAAGCAAAAAGCTTTAATCGCATCAAAATCAAGTTCAACAGTTTTGATAACGGGGGAAAGTGGTACTGGTAAAGAGTTGTTTGCTAGAGCGATACATAATCATAGTAGTAGAACAGAACATCCATTTGTCGCAGTAAACTGTGCAGCTATACCGGATAATTTACTTGAAAGTGAATTATTTGGATATGAAGAGGGAGCGTTTACTGGAGCTAAAAAAGGTGGTAAATTAGGAAAGTTCGAAATAGCTCATAAAGGAACTATATTCTTAGATGAAATAGGTGATATGAGTTTACATTTACAAGGTAAACTTCTTAGAGTACTGCAAGAAAGAGAGTTAGATAAAATTGGCGGAAAATCTAATATATTTATTGATGTAAGAGTAGTTGCTGCAACTAATAGGAATCTAGAAAAAATGGTTCAAAATGGGCAATTTAGAGAAGATCTTTATTATAGATTAAATGTTATACCTATTTCTTTACCAAGCTTGAGGGACAGAAAGGAAGATATACCTTTTTTAATAGATTATATGATAAAAGAATACTCTCAAAAACTTGATAAGTATGTAGTAGGTATAGATGAAGAAGTTAAGAAGACTTTAGTTGATTATAGTTGGCCAGGAAATGTTAGAGAATTACAAAATATAATTGAGTATAGTATAAATATGTCTTCTTCTCAAATACTTACTTTAGATATAATACCTCATAACATAAAGGTAAAATACTATGATGATATACAAGATAAAGAAGAAGAAATTAAGACTCTTGAAGATTTAGAAAAAGAAGCTATAGAAAAAGCTATTAATAAGTTTAAAAATTATAAAAAAGATAAAGAATTAGTAGCAAATGCCCTTGGAATATCTAGAGCAACTCTATATAGAAAATTAGAAAAATATAATTTAATCTCAAAATGAGACTGAAATCTCATTTTGAGATTTTTTTTTGTTATTTTGAGATTTTATAAAAAATAAAAACTTTTAGCTTAACAAGTAAAAATTTTTAAACTACATAAATTATTGAAAACTCAAGAAATTAAATTATAAAAAAATATTATTTAAAAAATCGAATTAATTAAAAGTTGGCATGAAAATTGCTTTAATATTATAATGAAGATATAATTTTTGAATGTAATTACAAGGAGGATTTAAATATGATAGATGTAAGAAATAAATTAATAAGTATATTAAAAGCAGAGGTTAAGCCAGCTGTAGGGTGTACAGAACCAGTTGCTGTTGCGCTTGCTTGTGCAAAAGCGAAAGAATTATTAGGCGAGGAAGTAATAAAAAATCAAATACTAGTAAGTCCAAGTATTTACAAAAATGCAATGTGTGTTGGAATACCAGGAACTGAAAGATTAGGATTAAAAATAGCTGTTGCTATGGGATTTGTAGGTGGAAAGTCAGATGACGGATTAACTTTATTAGAAGGATTAAGTGAAGAGCAAGTTAAAGAATCAGAACAATATGTTGATACAAAACCAATAAGCATAACTCCGATAAATACTAGTGAAAAGGTTTATATAGAAGTAAGGTTAATAGGAGAAAACAATACTTCTAAAGTTATAATAACAACAAAGCATGATAACTTCGTTTATTTACAAAAAAATGATGACGTGTTACTAGATGAAATGGTTGAGGAAATTAAAGAAGAAATTAAAGAGCCAGTAGAAATAGAAAACATTATGGATACTATAACTATAAAGGATTTAGTAGAAAATGTGGAGTCTATGGATTTTGAAGATATTAAATTCTTATTAGATGGTGTAAAGATGAACATGGATATGGCTAAATATGGCCTTGAAAATAAAATTGGTATAGGTGTTGGTAGAGGAATAAAAGAATCTATAGAAGAGGGACTATTAGGTGATGGAATAATGACAGATGCCATGCTATTAACAGCTGCGGCATCTGATGCTAGGATGGGAGGAGCTAAGCTTCCAGTTATGAGTTCAAATGGTAGTGGTAATCATGGCCTGACAGCTATACTTCCTATAGTTGCATATAGTTTAAAATATCCACAAAGTGATGAAAGATTAGCAAAAGCTTTAGCTATATCTCATTTAGTTACTGGGTATATTAAAAACTATACAGGAAGACTTTCTGCAGTTTGTGGATGTGGTGTAGCAGCATCTACTGGAGCAAGCGCAGGTATATCATGGTTAATGGATGGAGATATGAATCATATCTATGGTGCTATAGAAAATATGATAGCTGATTTAAGTGGTATGATTTGTGATGGGGCAAAAGCTGGTTGTGCTTTAAAATTATCTTCAGCTGCATCAGCAGCTATTAAAAGCGCTGTTATAGCTAAGCAAGGATATGCTGTTCCACCATTAAATGGTATAGTAGGTACACAAGTTGAACAGTCAATAAAGAACTTAGGTCAAGTTAGTGACAAGGGAATGAAAATTACAGACGAAATTATATTAAATGTAATGAATGATATGAATAAAGTTGACTAAAACCATCTTGCAAAAGAAGTTAATCTTTTATAAAATGGAAATATCATCATTTATTTAGGAGGTTAATCAATGGATATTGATAAAAAAGTATGGGAAGTACTGTGCTCGGAAGAACAATTAAAAACTAGAATACAAGAACTAGGGCAACAACTTTCAAAAGACTACACAGGTAAAAAATTAATGGTAGTATCTCTATTAAAAGGTAGCTTTATTTTCTGTGCTGACTTAGTTAGAGCATTAGATGTACCTGTAAGAATTGAATTTATGACTACATCAAGTTACGGACACGGAACAAGTTCTACAGGAAGAGTAAAAATAGTTAATGATATAAAATCAGACTTAGAAGGATATGATGTATTAGTAGTTGATGATATAACAGACTCAGCTCATACAATGGCTTATGTTATGGAACATTTAGCATCTAAAAATCCAGCAAGTATAAAATGTTGTGTATTATTAGATAAGCCAAGTAGAAGAGAAGTTGAATTAGTTCCTGATTATTGTGGATTTACTATAGAAGATAAATTCGTTGTAGGTTACGGGTTAAACTACGGAGATTACTATAGAAATATACCATATGTATTTGCAGTAACAGATCAAGATAGATAATGATATAAAAAAGATGTTAAGTTATTTTAGCTTAACATCTTTTTTTATACTTGATTCTGAGGAATAATTTAATGTAAATATGTTGACTTTGATATAGAAAAGTTATATATTTATAACATAGAAAGTTATAAATATATAACATATGGGGAGGAAGTTATTATGGAGGAGAATAAAGTAAGTGTAAAAAAACAATTATTTTTAGAAGCATGTATGTGGTTATTTGTAGCTATATCAATATCACTAAGAGAATTTTCACTAAATTCAAAGGTTATAGATTATGTATATATAGTTACTTCTATTGTTTTAGTTATTTTTATATTTTTAAGTTTTAAAAAGCAAGAAGAATTTGATGAAATGTCTAGGGAAATATTAGGGAAAGCAAATGAAATGTGTATAAAATCTATAATATTAATTAGTATAGGATTTTCTGTATTTGCACATAATGATTTAATTTTTACTTCAGGTCAAGTATCTGCTATTTTAGCTATAATAATATTTATAGTTATGGCTTTGAGAGTAGTATTATTTACTTACTACGATAAAAAAGGTATTTCGATTTAAATATATGCAAAATAATATATAGAACTTATATTGTCTGGAATACTTGTAGGCATTATAATTATAAGAGTTTATGAATATTATTATGACAAGAAAGGAGATTTAAACTGATTGGCGACTTTAAGAACTAGATTAAAGGAATATAGGGAAAAATCTCTTATGAAGCAAAGTGAATTAGCTAAGTTAGTAGGTGTAAGACGTGAGACCATTGTACACCTTGAAAATGGAAAATATAATCCTTCACTAAAACTGGCTATGGATATAGCGAAAATTTTCCAAGTTTCTGTTGAAGAATTGTTTTGGTTTGAAGAGTAAAAATTATTGAATTTATAGATGTATTATTTTCTGTAGGATAAATTATAAAATTTAAATTATAAATAGCCATGATTTGATAATCTTGACTATTCATGTAAGACTATATCAAAAACTATATATGTAATTTATTTTAATTTACATTTTAGACTTTGATATAGCCTATATTTTATTAATATACTAAATAAAATATAATAGATTAAGTTTTATTATAGTTTTTCCATCCTATAACCAATTTCTTTATTTGCTAATTCGTAACCTTTTTCTATCATTTCTTCTCTACTTAATCCATTTCCTAATAGATTATCTATTGTAAGTTGATTTCTACAATCAAAATATTTATCTAATAATTGATCTTCCAAATCACTTTGATTCTTTAAATTACCTTCATGCATTATATATTTTACATCAAAACCTTCTTTAACTAACTGTCTACCAACTAATATGGATCTAGAACATCTAATAGGTTCTTGCATGGCACTTAATAAGACTATTTTGTATCCCTTTTTGCAGCCTACTTTTAACCTTTCAACTCCCTTTTTAAAACTATACTCATGAATAACTTTTTTAAAATCGGCATAACCTTCTTCGTTATAACTTTCTCTAGTTTTTCTCTTTGCTCCAAATTCATCAGCCATATAAACATAGGTATATCCTAGTTTTTTTAAGTTATACTGAAAAACTTCTTTGTTATATTGAACATTATATTTAGAATATGGAATTTCTCTAATATCAACAACACAATCAATATTATATTTTTTTAAAATTTCTATTAGCTTATCAAACGGATAATTAGAGTGGCCAAGTGCGTACACTTCCATAATAATCACTTCCTTAATGAATTTAACTATATATAAATAATACCCTTCATAATTATAAATAAATACTAAAAATACATTCAATAAGATATTTTTTATAAAAATACTTAATCATATAGTTTACTAGAGTGTATTATGTTTAGGTAATATGAAGTAAAAATAAAAATTACATAAAGAGAATTTTTATTGTAACTAATGGTAATACTTATTAATACTATATAATATGCTTATTTATTGACATTTAAATAAAAAAATAATAAGATAAAAATATAAACTATATAATGAATCCAGTGATAAAGGAAGAGTAATTAAATTTAGGTTCAAGATAGAGAGTTGAGGATGGTGGAATCTTAACAAGAAAGATTTAATG
>NZ_JAGHFM010000358.1 GCF_017888745.1 Terrisporobacter sp.
GCAGAAAGAAAATGCGTAAAGGGTCTTGAAAAGTTGAAATCTAATTTATTTTATTATATTTGTGGATATGGAGAAAGACCTACCTTTGCTCTTATAACTTCACTAGAAATTGTATTAATATTTGCTATTTTATATATGTTTTGTGGACTTTGTATAAATGAAAGAATAATACATTATAATTTAAATATTTTGTCTTACTTGCCGAGGAAGTTAATGTATATGGATTTTATAGATTGTTTTTATTTTAGCTTAGTAACATTTACAAGTGTGGGATATGGAGATATTTTTCCTATAGGATATAGTGTAATTCTTTCTTGTATAGAGATGATACTTGGAGTTACAATGGTTGGTGTTTGGACGGCAACTTTAGCTAGGAAAATAACGAGATAATAATTTTAAAAGGTGCATACTATATATGTGCCTTTTTAAATTTTAATAAATTTGTATTGGTTTTATTATTATAAACTATAAGTATAATTTTAATAATAAAAATAATATGTTTCTAATTATAATATTATTTTTGGAGAAATTTTGTAAATATATAAAGTATATGATAAATTATTATTATAAGAGATTTTAGGAGGAAAAAATGAAGTTTAGTGAATATAAATATGAAAGACCTAATTATAATATAATCAAAAAATCATTTTTAGAATTAGTAGAAAAAATAAAAGATTCAACTACTTATGAAGAACAACGTAAATACATTATGGAGTTAAACAAAATAAGAAAGCATATTGAAACTATGTCTTCAATAGCATCCATAAGAAATAGTATAAATACAGCAGATGAATTTTACGAAAAAGAAACAGAATACTGGGATGAACATTCTCCTTTATATGAAGAATTAAACTCAGATTTTTATAAATCATTAATAGATTCAAAATTTAAAGATGAAATAAAAAAAGATTTCAGTGAACAATTTTATAAAATTTGTGAATACTCTTTAAAAGCTTTCTCACCAGAAATAATAGGTGAGTTACAAGAAGAAAATAAGCTTATGTCTAAATATACAAAACTTTTAGCATCAGCAAAAATAAATTTCAAAGGTGAAGAGTTAAATTTATCTGGTCTATATAAATATATGCTATCAGATGACAGAGAAGACAGGGAAGAGGCCTCAAAAGCATATTATAAATATTTTGAGGACAATGAAGAAAAATTTGATGATATTTATGAGCAATTAGTAAAAATAAGACATAATATTGCTAAAAAACTTGGTTTTGATAACTTTGTAGAGCTTGGATATATAAGAATGGATAGAACAGATTACAATCCAGATATGGTTGCTAATTTAAGAAAACAAATATCAGAGTTTATAGTACCTCTTTGTAATAAACTATATGAACATCAAGCAAATAGATTAAATTTAGATAAATTAACATATATAGATGAAAATATAGAATTTTTAGATGGAAATGCAAATATAAAAGGTGATTCAAAATATATAATTAAAAATGGTATAAAAATGTATAATGAATTATCAAAAGAAACTAAAGAATTCTTTGATTTCATGTTAGAAAATGAATTGATGGATTTAGAAACAAAGCATAATAAATCAGCAGGAGGTTATTGTACTTATATACCTAATTACAAATCACCATTTATCTTCTCTAATTTTAATGGAACAAGTGAAGATATGGATGTCTTAACACATGAAGCAGGTCATGCATTCCAACTATATATGTCTAGATATATTGAAATGCAAGAAATTAATTTTCCAACTTTAGATAGTTGTGAAATACATTCAATGAGTATGGAATTTATAACTTATCCTTGGATGGAATTGTTTTTTAAAGAGGATACAGATAAATATAAATTTGCACATTTATGCTCTGCTATAAAATTTTTACCATATGGTGTTGTAGTAGATGAGTTTCAACATATTATTTATGAAAATCCTAATATGAGTAAGGGTGAAAGAAAAAAAGTATGGAGAGACTTAGAAAAAAAATACCTTCCACATAGAGACTATTCTGGATGTGAGATTTTAGAAAAAGGATGTTGGTGGTTTAAACAAGGACATATATTTAAAGATCCATTTTACTATATTGATTATGTTTTAGCTCAAATTTGTGCATTCCAATTTTTAAAGAAAATGAATGAAAATAGAGAGCAAGGTTGGAACGATTATTTAAGAATATGCAAAGTTGGAGGAACAAAATCTTTCTTAGAGATAGTTAAAACAGGAAATTTAATTTCCCCTTTTGAGGATAAATGTATAGAATCAATTATTACAAACTTAGAAGAAAATGTAAGTAAGTTTGAGGAAAATTTATAATTCGTACTGCAAGGAAAAATAGATCTTGTATATTTATATAAAAAGCAACATGATATTTAATTTTTAGATATTATGTTGCTTTTCTTATGACAAAAAAGTAACATTACTATCAATTTCATATTACAAATTTGTAATCCTAGGTAACAGAGGTGTAACTGTAATTATAAAATACTAAATGGTATTATAATATTATAAAGAAAAGACATAAATATAATAATTTAATTTTAAAAATATATACTATAAGGAAGTGTTGAGAGATGAAAAAAGGAATTATAGCAGTATCATTATTAATGGCAGGAGCATTATTTTTAACTCCACTTGCAAGTACAAGTTTTGCAAAAAATGATACAGAAAATATTATATCAGTTGAAGCAGAAGAAAGAACTGATAAAGTACAATCATCTAATGAAGTTGAAGAAGAAGCAACACAAGTAGCACAAATAAAAGAACAAGTTAAAGAAAAACAAAATTCATCTAAAGATGAAGTTGGTAAAGAACAAAATATATCTAAAAAAGAACCAAATATAATTAAAGAAGAAATAAAAGATGAAGTAAAAAGTGAAGATTCTACTGAAGTAGTTAATGAAGATAAAGGTATGACAAAAGAAGAAGCTCAAATAATCTTAAATAAATATATAAGCGAAGTTGAACAAGGAGATTTCACTTATACATACCAAGGAGATGAAAATACTTTTGAAGCAATAAAAGCAAAAGGAATAAGAGGATATGTATTCTTGCCAAATATAGAAACTGATATGGCATACTTAGTAGATAAAGATAGTGGGAATATATATTTCTTCCATCCATCTGGATATTTTGAATTATTACAATAATATAAAATTCATATAGTAAAAAGGGCTGAAAAATATCAGCCCTTTTTAAATTATAATAAAATTGTACTTTATTTTATTTGCTGATAAATATAATTTTAAATATTTCTCAAAAGTCTATTTTTAAGTAAGATAGAAATTTATTAGAACAGGGATGGAATTTTTTATGATAAAAATTAAATAAAAAACAGTTGACATTATGCTAAAATATAATTATTATTAAATTAAATTACAAGATATGGAAAATAAAAGCGATGATAAGAACAAGTAATAATTAAAAGAATGGTATACAGAGAGTTACCGGTTGATGAGAGGTGCATACTTATTTAATTATGAATACATCTTTGAGCTTCACACTGAAGAGCCTAGCTTGGTAGGATGTGACGTAAAAACACACGTTATAGTGTTAGGGTATTCTACGGAGTACTTATTGAGGTAAGCAATGTGAATTGCTTATAAACTAAGGTGGTAACGCGAGATAGCTCTCGTCCTTTTGAGGACGAGGGCTTTTTTATTTCCATTGCTTACTGGAAAGCTATATAGTGGTTTAAGAGAAGCAAATTTTTTATACGTTTTTTCCGTACTTTAAAAATATATTTTAAGCTTAAAATACAGAATTTAAAAAATATTTTGTCTAGTATACAGTATGTAGATAAAATAATAAGATATATCAAATAATATAAAGCAGTTGCAACCTTTATATTATTTAAGTTAGCAATATGTAATTATAAAAAACATTTAAATTTTAAGGGGGAAATGATATGAATATACCATTAATTATTGTTATATTATATGTAATAATGCTACTTGGAATTAGCATTATAGTATCACGAAAAGCTAGATTAGATGGAGAAGATTTTTTATTATATAAAGGTAAAAATAATACTTTAATGACAGCAGTTACAATATCAGGATTAGCAATAGGTGGAGCATCAACAATTGGTATTGCAGAAAATGCTTTTTCTGTAGGCTTATCAGCAGGATGGTATAATGTTGCATGGGCTTTTGGAGCAATAATGGCGAGCTCTCTTGTTGTAAAAAAATTAAGAAGAAGTGGATGTAATACAGTTACAAAATTAGTAGAGTCTATATATGATGAAAAAGCAGGACTTATGATAACCATAACTATGATACTAATTCAATGTACAATAATAGCTCTACAATATATAGCTGGTGGATCTATTTTAACAAGTCTTTTACCAGATGTATTTGATATGAAAACAGCAACATTTTTTAGCTTTATAATATTTATGTTAGTAGGATTTGTTGGAGGAATGGGATCTGCTAGTATAAGTAACATCTTAAATATATCTTTAATTTACATTGGTGTAATAGTATCTGCTATAGGAGTTTTAATAAATCAAGGTGGATGGGAAGCAGCTAAACAAATGGCTATAGCTTCACCAGAGATACCGTATATGAGCTTAACTTCTGGAATGGGGATACCGGCAATTATAGCATGGATGCTAGTTATGTGTGGTAATACTAATTCTGTTCAAGGTGCAATACAAATAGGGTTAACTTCTAAAAGTGATAAGGCAGCAGTAAATGGATTTAGAATAGGTGCATTGATAATGATACCTATAGGATTTATATGTGCAATGCTCGGAGTTGCATCAAAAGCACTAATACCAAATGTAGAAGCTACATTAGCACTTCCGATGATTATAATGAGTTTACCTTCAGTAATAGCAGGATTAACACTTTCAGGACTTTGGGCAGCGGATATGTCAACTGCATGCAGTATGTTAATAGGATGCTCTACTACAGTTAGCCAAGATGTATTTTTTAAGACTAAGCTTGGTGAAAAATTTAAAGAAAGATCATTTATAGTAAATAAAATAATAATTTTATCAGTAGGATTTTTAACATATATATTATCATCTCAGTTAGGAACAATACTTAGTGCTATGAAAGTATCATTGTCGATGGCAATTGGATCTTCAATAGTAGTAGTAGCAGGATTGTGGTTTCCTAAATTTGCTAGTAAGAATGCAGGATTTTTAACAATTATTTCGTCAGTGCTTGCTGCAGTAGCTTGGTTAATATTCCCTGGTTTACATGAAATATTTAAAGATATAGGATACTTAATGCTATTTGTAAGTGGATCAACATTTGTAATTACTAGTTTATTTGGAAAAATTAAAGTAAGTAGAGTAATGGAAGAACAAGTATGCTAAAAATAGATTAATAAAAAATCAAATTTAATATTGACAATAAATGGTAAACTGCATATTATTTATGTATAATTAATTGAAAATTTGGAAAATAAAAATAATGATAAGAATAAGTAGTAATTAAGAAAGATAAACAGAGAGTAACCGGTTAATGAGAGGTGTATATTATTATTAATTATGAATTCATCTTTGAGCTTCACACTGAAGAGCTTAGCTTGATAGGATGTGACGTGAAACGTACGTTATAGTTTTAGGATATTCAAAGTATAAGGGGGTATTATGAATAAAGTAGAATTAAAATATGGAAAAGAGATAGTAAGTATCAATATATCTGGAGCTAAATCAGTAGAAATATTGAATGAGAAACCAATGAATGAGATAAAAGATTTAAAAGAAGCTTTTATAAAAGGTGTCACTACAGATATGGTTGCATCTAAGCCTCTTAAAGATGTAATAAATAATGATGATAAAGTAACTATTGTAGTAAGTGATCTAACTCGTTTATGGCAAAGGCAAGATTTAGTATGCGAGTTACTAGTTGATTATTTAATTAATGAAATTGGAGTTAAGTGCGAAAATATAGTTATAGTTGTAGCTGTTGGGACACATAGGATGCAAACTGAGGATGAACTTTGTACTATAGCATCTAAGTCAGTTTATGACAGAGTAAAAGTAGTTAATCATGATTGTGATTCAGATAATTTAGTAAAAGTAGGAACAACATCATCAGGAACAGAAGTATATGTAAATCCTTTAGTAGTAGATAGAAAAGTAATCATGATAACAGGTACAGTTCATCATTTAATGGCTGGTTTTGGTGGAGGTAGAAAAAGTGTTGTCCCAGGAGTAGCAGGAAGACAGACTATAAGACAAAATCATATTCAAAGTTTAAGTAAAACAGAAAAAAAATCTGATCCGTTAGTAGGAGCTAGACTTTTAGATAAAAACCCAGTCAATGAAGATATGAATGAGGCAGGAGAATTTGTAGATGTAGCTTTTGGAATTAATATAGTTGTGAACTCATCATCAAAACATAGTGCTTTAATTTGTGGAGATTTTCATGAAGCTTGGTTATCGAGTTGTAAATATGTAGATGATGCATATGGTTTACCAATAAAAAAAGAAGCTGATATTGTGATAGCAAGTTGTGGTGGATATCCAAAGGATATAAATTTATACCAATCAACAAAAACACTATTCAATGCTACAAGAGCAGTGAAAAAAGGTGGAACACTGATAATGCTTGCAGAATGTAGCGAAGGTAGTGGAGCACCAGATTTCTTTAAATGGGTAGAACCATTAAAGAAAGGTGTTTTAGATGAAGAACTCAGATCAAACTTTACAATAGGTGGATATGTATTTTATGCAGCATGTGAAAATATTGAAAAATCTAATGTTATGATGTTAAGTTCTATGGATCCTGAAATGGTGAAGGATATGAAAATAACGGCTTCTAATAATATAGAAGATTTATTAGATAAAGTAGATTTTGAGGGGAAGGATGTTTATGTAATACCTTATGGTGGTAATGTAGTTCCGTTATTGGAAGAAGATTAAACTTAATTGGAAATAATTATGAATACACCATGATTGATTGTAATTTTATTGTAGAAGCCACATTAGCACTTCCAATGATTATAATAAGTTTACCTACAGTAATAGCAGGATTAACACTATTAGGACTTTGGACAGCAGGTACAACATTTATAATTACAAGCTTATTAGATAAAAATAAAGTTAGCTCTATAGGTATGTTTCAATCAATTAATTAATATTAAAAATTAAACCTCTTCAATACATAAGATTGGTGTTTTGGAGAGGTTTTTATTTATTAAAATTGACCATATATTTTTTTATTGATACAATTGAGAAAAATGCAAAAATATATTAAAGGGAGTAATAATGGTTTCAATAATAATTCCAACATATAATGAAGAAAAAAATATAAAAGAACTTCAAGAGAATTTATCTAGATTAAAAGGAAACTTTGAAGTTATTTTTTGTGATGGAGGAAGTAGCGATAGTACAACTAAATTAATAGATGAAAAATATTTACTTTTGAATAGTCCAAAGGGAAGAGCTAATCAGATGAATCATGGTAGCAATTATGCCAAAGGAGAAATATTATTTTTTCTTCACTGTGATAGTATAATAGAAGAAGATGTTATTTTAAAAATTCAAGACACAGTAGATAGTAACTATAATGTGGGATGTTTAAAGATAGAATTTGATAATCCTATAATATGGATGAAAATATGTGCTTATATGTCTAATTTAAGAGCTAGTAAGAGAAAGATAGCTTTCGGAGATCAAGGAATATTTATAAAAAAACAGCTTTTTGATGAAATAGGAGGAATGCCAAATTTACCTATTATGGAAGATTTTGAATTTTCCTTAAGGTTAAAAAGAAAAAAATATTATATAAAACAGATAGATAGTAAAATAATAACTTCTTCTAGAAGATATATGAATAAAGGAATTTTTAATACTATGTATCAAATGAAAAAGCTACAGTTTCAATATTTATGCGGAAGAGATATTGATAAAATCAACAAAGAATATAGGGATATTAGGTGATATGATGAGAGAGGCTATAATTGTTTTTACAAGAGTACCTATTCCAGGAAAGACAAAAACAAGATTAGAAAAAATGATTACAAAGGAAGAATGTGCAAATATACACATTAATTTTTTAAAAGATATTAAAAACATTTGTGATATTTTAAAAAGAGATATATTTATATTTTATACTCCTGAAGATAAAAACAATATTATAAAAAATATATTTGGAAGTAAGGTTAATTATAAAATACAAGAAGGAAATGATTTGGGAGAAAAGATGTTTGATGCAATTGAATATGTGTTAAACAAAGATTATAAATCGAGTATTTTAATAGGTAGTGATATTCCATACATTTGTATTGATGATTTAGAAAAAGCTTTTTCAATTTTAAAAGAAAAAGATATTGTTCTAGGACCAACAGTAGATAACGGATATTATTTAGTAGGTATGAATAAACCGACCAAAGAGATATTTCAAAATATAGAATATGGTCATGGAAATGTATTAAGCAATACTATAGAGACTATTAAAAATATAAATCTAACTTATGATTTGACTAATGAAAATAGAGATATAGATGAACCAAAAGACTTGAAATATTTTTATGAAGAAATAAAAAATGGTACTGTAGATAAAGATATGAACACATCTAAGTTCATTGTAAAGATTATTGAGGAGAATAGCAAATGTTTAGAATTAAAAATTTAGAAGAGTATGTAAAGAGAGATGAATTTCTACTAAAATTAGATATACCTAAAAATAGTGATATTAAATTAGAGTTATTAGCACAAGGAGAATACAATATAAATTATTTATTTATCCATCCTGTAACAAAAGAAAAATTAATACTTAGAATAAATACTTCAAGTCAGATGAATTTAGATAATCAAATTGAATATGAGTATAAAGCTTTATTGCAATTAAAATCTAGTAATAGAACACCAATACCTATTTATTTAGATGAGAGTAAAAAATATTTAGATTATGGTGTATTAGTAATGAAATTTTTAGAAGGTGTACCACTTGATTATAGAAAAAATTTATCTATAGCAGCAGAGTGTTTAGCAGATATACATAGTGTTAAAGTTGATGATAATACCCATTTACTATGTCCTAAAAATCCTCTACAAGCTATATTAGATGAATGTAATATAATGTTTGAAACATATTATAATTCGCCTTTAGCATGTGAATATAAAAAAAATCAAATAAAAAGAATGTTAGAAATAGGACAGAAAAAACTTGAAAATACAGAAGTATATGAAGGCAGAAGGTGTATAGTTAATACAGAGTTGAATTCTGGGAATTTTTTAATTAATGGAGAAAATAAGAATAATTATATAATAGATTGGGAAAAACCTATTCTTGGTGAGCCAGCTCAAGATTTAGGTCATTTCTTAGCTCCAACAACAACTTTTTGGAAAACAGATATTATTCTAAATGAAGATGAAATGAGTAACTTTACTAAATATTATATAAAAATAGTAGGAGATAGATTTGACACATCAGATATAGAAGAAAGATTAAAGTTGTATATACCTATAACTTGTTTAAGAGGAATTACTTGGTGTGCTATGGCCTGGGTTCAATATAAAGATCCAGAAAAATTAATAAAAAATGAATTTACACAGAAAAAGTTAGAAGCTTACTTATCAGAAGAATTTTTAAATATGATAGAAAATAGATATTTTAAATAAAGAGATTATTAACGAAAGGGTGTAATTATTTGTTACACTCTTTTATTACTTTTATTTATAGAAAAAATCTATAAAAGTATATTTGTATAGATTAATTTAATTAGAAAACTATTATCACCCATGATAAAATAAATTATCGAAATAAATATAATATTGGGGAGAAAAATAATAATGGAAGAAAATAAAAATAAAAAATGTAATTTTTATTCAAAGATAGCTATAATATTTTTATTATTGATAAGTGTGTTAAGTTATTTTTTACTACCATCTGTAAAAACAATATTAGATAATATTTTTAATATGTTTAAATCAGGTGATTTTACAGTGGTGGGAGAATTTGTTAAATCTTATGGCACTTATGCAGTAGCAGTATCGTTTATGTTAATGATATTACAATCTATAGCAGCTCCATTACCAGCTTTTCTTATAACCTTTGCCAATGCAAATTTATTTGGTTGGTGGCAAGGAGCAATTTTATCATGGTCTAGTGCAATGGCAGGTGCAGCAGTTTGCTTCTTTATAGCTAGAGTTTTAGGTAGAGATGTAGCTATAAAACTAACAAGTAGAAAAGGATTACAACAAATAGATAAATTTTTCTCAAAATATGGAAAACAAAGTATATTAATAGCTAGGCTTTTACCTTTTATGTCATTTGATATAGTTAGTTATGCTGCTGGATTAACAGGAATGAGTTTTTGGGCTTTCTTCGTGGCAACTGGTATAGGTCAATTACCTGCAACAATTGTATATTCTTATGTTGGAGGAATGTTAACAGGTGGAGCAAAATTATTAGTTAGTGGATTATTAATATTGTTTGCGTTGACCATATTAATTTTCTTAATGAAGCAAATTTATAGTGAAAAACAAAGGAAAAAAGAAGAGTAATTTAACTAGTGAGTTGATGAAATAATGAAAAATAAAAAAATATCAAAGATAATATTTTTTATTATCCTTATAATATTAATTATGTTTTTAAATAATAGATATGGCTGGTCTGTATATCTAAGTGATACAAGAAATTTAGACTTTATAAAAGATATAGTAGAAGAAAATCTATTGTTAGCTTTAGGAATTTATACACTATTAACTGTTATAGGATGCGTAGTTTTGGCTATTCCAGGTGTAACATTTGCATTATTTGCAGGATTAATATTTGGACCATGGTTAGGTATTTTTATATGTTTAATAGCTACTACAATAGGAGCATCTTTATCATTTATTGTAGGCAGATTTTTCTTAAAAGATACAATAAAGCCTCTGCTAGAAAAAAATAAAGTACTAAAAAAATTACTTTTTAATGATGATGAAAAAAGTGATTTAGTAATTCTTATGATTACAAGAATGGTTCCTATTTTTCCATACAATCTACAAAATTTTGCATATGGTATCACAGATATAGGATTTTGGAAATATACAATTTATACTTTTATATTTATGTTTCCAGGAGTATCATTTTTTACCATAGGTTCAGCAGGGCTTAGTGCTGGTGATGATAAGTGGAAGTATTTTGCTATAGCTGGAATATTAGCAATTATAGTAACATCTACAGGTATTTTTATTCAAAAGAAATATCTAGGAGAAAGAAAGTAAAACATATGGACATTAATACATTATATTAAAGAGGAGCAAAATGAAAGAAGATTTAGGTTGTATTCATTGTAAAAAATGTACGAAAAATTGTAATTTTCTAAATAAATATAATATGGATTTGGAAGATTTTTCGAATAGGATAGATCTGGCGTATAACTGTTTTTTATGTGGAAGATGTAAAGAAGTTTGTCCAAAAGATATTGATGGCAAAGAAATCGCTTTGAGCATGAGAAGAGAGCATATAAAAAAACATAATAACATTCTGAAAGATAAAGACTATAGTCTTTTATTAAAAGAAAAGAATGCTTATAAATTTGCTAATTATAAGAATTCTAATAAAAAATCAGTATTATTTCCTGGATGCAATTTTATTTCTTTTTATCCCACAACAATAAAACACCTTATAACTATTTTGAAAGAATATGACATTGGTGCAATTTTTGATTGTTGTCAAAAGCCAATAGATGAATTAGGAC
>NZ_JAGHFM010000359.1 GCF_017888745.1 Terrisporobacter sp.
GAGAAAGAGAGAGACAAAGAGAAATAGAAAGACAAAGAGAAAGACAAAGAGAAATAGAAAGAGATAGAGACAGAGCAAGACAAAGAGAAGAAGAAAGACAAAGAGAAAGACAAATACAAATGGAAATAGAAAGAGACATGGAAATAGAAAGAGAAAGAGAACTAGAAAGACAAAGAGATAGAGAAAGAGACAGAGATACAGATCGCTGTGAAGGATCACGTAGATGTGTAATTAGAAATAATCGTTGTAGATAGAAGAGATAGTTAATAAATAAAATTTAAGTACCATAATAATATATTTTATCAATAAATTACTCTCATGAAAGCGGGAATGCTTTCATGAGATTTTTTTATGGAATAAAAACCATATTTAAGAAGGCATTTTTTACCATATTAAACGCATGAAAAACAATAACATATGAAAAAAAAGTAAATATAATTATAGTATCACTAAAAAAGAAAGGAAGGGGTAGTTTGACAGCTATAGTCCAAAAATATGGAGGAAGCTCACTAGCAAGTGTTGAAAAAATAAAGTCTGTTGCCAAAAGGGTTATAAATGAGAAGGAAAAGGGGAATGATGTGGTAGTTGTAGTTTCTGCTATGGGAAAAACTACTGACTATCTTGTAAACTTATCAAAAGAAATATCACACAATACTAATAAAAGAGATATGGATGTACTACTATCTACAGGTGAACAAATATCTATAGCATTGTTATCTATGGCTATTAATGATTTAGGATATGATGCTATATCATTTACTGGATTCCAAGCGGGTATAAAGACAGATGGAGTTCACACTAAAAATAAGATAGTTGACATAGAAATAGAAAAAATCAAGGAATATTTAAAAGAAGGAAAAATAGTTGTTGTAGCAGGATTTCAAGGTATAAATAACAAAGGAGATATAACAACATTAGGTAGAGGTGGATCTGATACTACAGCTGTTGCTATTGCTGCAAAGCTTGGATGTGAATGTAATATATATACTGATGTGGATGGAATATATTCAGTTGACCCAAGGGTTTATTTTAGAGCAAAGAAATTAAAAAATATAAGCTATCAAGAAATGATAGCAATGTCTAGCTTAGGGGCAGGCGTAATGGAAACTAGAGCGGTAGAAATAGGTTATAAATATAATGTGCCTATATATGTAGCATCAAGTAGTGAATATATAACAGGAACTTATATAAAGGAGTATGAAAAAGAAATGGAAGAGCAAGTAATTAAAGGAATTGCAATAGATGATAATATTTATATGATTACTATTGGAAAAGTTTTACTTAACTCTAATAATATAGCAAGAATAATTGAAAGATTAGGGGAAGAAAATGTAAATATAGATATGATAAGCCAGTCATCTCCACAAAATGGATATGTAAACTTATCTTTTACAGTTTGTAAAGATGATTTAAATTCAGTATGTAAAGTTATAGATGAAATAAAGCTAGAAATAGAAGAAATGATAATTGATATAAAATCTAACTTATCTAAAGTATCAGTTGTTGGTTTAGGAATGATGAACCAAAGTGATATGATAGGGAAAATGTTTAGAGTCTTATCAAATAATAATATAGAATTCAAACAATTTACTACTTCTGAAATTAGTGTATCTTATACTTTAGATGATAAAGACAAAGAAGTTGCAGTAGCAGCACTTGCAAGAGAGTTTAACTTATAATAAAGCTTATGAATATGGGCTGTCATAATAAAAGAGAGTGAGACAGCCCATAATAAGATAATTTACATTATTATTTATTTCAACTAGAAATCACATAATTATATTCTTAGATTTTAAAATTAGAACTATTAAAACATTATTTTTATTGATTATTATTGTTTATCTTTATATTTGTATTTTAATTGAGCAATTTAAATATGATTAAATTTTATAAACAAAGGTAAAAAAGATAATACTAAATGCAATATTAAAATTATTATAAGGAGAGAAAATAATGGATTTAAGAGAAATTATGAGGTATAATGTATTTGTAGTAGTAGGGGACACTTTAAATGAAGAAAAATATGCATACAAGATAAAAAATGAGTTAATAAATAGTAGATATAAAGTATATTCTGTAGGAAAAGAATTAAAATCATTAAATGATATAGAAGAAGAAGTAGATATTATCGACTTATGTATTAACCCACCAGCGGGAATAAAATTATTGAAAGAAAATAAGAAAAATTTCAAATGTATAATAATACAACCAGGGGCAGGTAGTGAAGAGATCATTGAATATTTAGAGGAAAATAATTATCCATATATAGAAGGATGCTTATTAGTTGGTATAAGATTATATGGGAAATATAGTTAAGGGGCTGTATATGTTAATAGATGAATTGTTCTAAATATTAGATTTTATAGGATATTATGGAAATGTCGGAAGATATTGATTTTGAAAATTAATATCTTTTTTGTTGTGGTATATTTTTATAAGGAAATTTTTGGTAAAAGTCGAATAATTTACAACTTTGAAACATTTAGGATAAATATCGGAAAAAAACTTGTCGTAATCTTGTTTCAAAGGAGTTGAATATTATGAATGATTCATTAAGTATAAACAATGAAGGGAATAGTTCAAATAACATATCAAATCGTGGTAAAAGATACTCAAAAAGATTAGTGAAAAAGAAAAGAAAAGTTAAAAAAATTTTTAGATATGTAGTATTATCTACAGTAATATTACTTATTATACAAGGAATAACATTCTTTTCATCATCAGGTAAGGAAAATGATGACAGTGAGTATAATTCTGTAAATGCTTCTAGCAAATTGGGGGAGAGTAGTAATTTAATAGATGAAAGTAATATTTTAATATTAGTTAATAGAGAAAATAAAATAGATGAAACTTACATACCTAATGATTTAGTTATACCAAACGTTAAATTTATAAGTAAAAATTCTCCTAATAAAATGCTTAGGAAAGAAACTGCTTTGCAGTTGGAAAATATGTTTGAAGATGCAAAAAAAGAAGGAATAAATTTACTAGCAGTTTCAGGATATAGGTCTTATGAATATCAAAAAGAATTATATGATAAGAAGGTAAAAAGATCAGGAAAAGAGGAAGCTGATAAATATGTTGCAGTGCCTGGAACTAGTGAACATCAGACTGGATTTGTTATGGATGTTTTATCTAGTGAATACAATAAATTAGATGAAGGATTTAAGTATACTGATGCATATGATTGGTTATGTAATAATATGGATAAATATGGCTTTATAATTAGATATCCAGAGGGTAAAGAAGATATTACAGGATATGAATATGAACCTTGGCATTTAAGGTATGTTGGTAAAGAGGCGGCAAAAGAAATAAATGATAAAGATATAACACTTGAAGAATACATAGAGAATAATAATGTAAAATAAGATTGATTATGTAAATTATACAAAATTAATAGATAAAGTTATATTGAGACTGTGAATTTTTTTCTGTAAATAGCTTTCTATGATAAAATTATTAAGGCGTGGATATGAAAATTAATTATCCATGCCTTAATTTGAATGTAGTTTTAATTTAATCGCATGTCAAGTACACC